>JAFQLA010000288.1 GCA_017396725.1 Oscillospiraceae bacterium | reverse complement strand
CGCTTTGCGACCTGACCGACCATGCGCTCGCCGCTCTTGGAGAATGCGACGACGGACGGCGTGGTGCGGTTGCCTTCAGCGTTTGCAATAACGACGGCTTCGCCGCCTTCCATAACGGATACGCAAGAGTTGGTCGTACCCAGGTCGATACCGATAACTTTAGACATAAATTTTGCCTCCTGATATATGAATTGATTTTTATTTGTTTTTGTTTCACGGAATTCCGTGCCCGCAGGCACGAAAGAAATCAAGGGTTTCTTTCGAAATCTTTAGTTTGCTACCTTTACGGTGGCAAAACGCAGAACCTTGTCACCCAGCATGAAGCCCTTTTCAAAGACTTCTGCCACCGTGTTCTCCCCAAGATTTTCATCTTCCACATGCATAACGGCGTTGTGGATATTGGGGTCGAACTCGGCGCCTTCTGCCCGGATCTCAGTAACACCGAGGCTTTCCAGCGCGGTGTCAAACTGCTTCATGATCATCTCAAGACCCTGACGGTGGGTGGAACCCTCCTCATACTGGCGGATGCCGCGCTCGAGATTATCGTGTACGCCCAGAAAAGCGGTGACGGTATCGATGCGGGCATTGGCATAGATGCCTTCCTTTTCCTTGGCGGTGCGCTTGCGGTAATTATCATATTCCGCAGCAAGGCGGAGATATTTCTCATTCAGCTCAGCAAGATTCTCAGCGAGAACTTCCGCTTCGCTCTTTTCAGCAGTCTCTTCCACAGGAGTCTCAGCAGCGGTTTCTTCCACAGCCGCTTCCACCTCTTCTGCGACAGGTGCTTCGGTCTTGTTTTCTGCCATGTATTACTTTTCCTCCTTCGGGGGTAATCCGTTCTTTCCGAACATCTTGGTAAGGCCTTCGGCAAAGTAGCTCAGTCTTGCTGCCACGGTGGCATAGTCCATGCGGGTGGGGCCCACCACGCCGATGAGACCGCGCATGTTCTCGCCGATATCGTAGCTCGCGATGACAACGCTGCTCTCCCGCAGAGCGTCATTCACATTTTCGGGGCCGATAAGGATCTGCACCGGCTCATCGCCCTGGGGCACCGGGAGATTTTCCTTATTGTCCACGATGAAGCTCATAAGCTTCTGGGCTTTATTCACATCCTGAAATTCAGGGAAGTTCAAAAGCTGGCTGGTGTCAGAAGTAAACACCTGATGCTGATCCGCCTTATCGATAAGGCCGCCGGCATATTCCACCACCTGGCTCAAAAGCAAGAACCACTCCGCCCCCACCTGATCGGCAAGGCTCATAAGCTTTGCGTTCATCTCATCCACACCGATGCGGGTGAAATGGGTGTTAAGCAGATGGCTCAGCTCGGTGAGCTTTTCCTTCTGCACAGGGAGCTGCAGATTGAGGATCTGGCTCTTGACGCGGTTATCGTCCAGCATCACAACAGCGATGAAGCTCTCATCGCTGACGCTGATGAGTTCAAAACGCTGCGCCGTGCTGCGGGCCTTATGATCGGTCATAGCGTAGGCGGGATAGTCCACGATCTTGGAGACCATCTGGCCCGCCCTGGCCACCACCTGATCCAGTTCCGACATCTTTTCCTGCAGCGCCGCGTTGATGGACTCCGCCTCCTCATGGGAAACGCCCTTGCGCTCCATGAGTTCGTTGACATAGAGCCGGTAGCCCTTAGGGGAAGGAATGCGGCCGGCAGAGGTGTGGGGCTGCTCCAGATAGCCCATCTCCACAAGGTCGCTGAGCTCGTTGCGGATGGTGGCGGAGCTGACCTTCAGGCCCGCCTCTTCCAGTTGGACGGCAATAGCCTTGGAGCCAACGGGTTCCGCCGTTTGAATATAGTCCTCGACGACCACTTTCAGTATTCGCTTTTTGCGATCGGTCAATTCCATGGTCAGCCGGGCCTTTCCTTAATTTTAGCACTCTTTCTTTTTAAGTGCTAAAAGAAGTGTACCACCTTTAGCACTCAAAGTCAATAACTGCTAATTTAATAATTTGTGAACTGTGCGGGCACAAAAAAACACCGGAGAATTTCTTCTCCGGCGTTTGCAGATTTTTATTTGTGAATCTTCTTTTTGTCGTGTCTTTCGCCCAGCTTTGCGATCTTCGCAAATTCCAGCAGAGCGGCACGGCGGTTGACAACCTCGTGGCTCTTGGGCTGAATGTCGCCTGCGCGGGTCAGCGCGTCGCGGGTCATAATGGGGCCAACCAGTTCATAGATGAGAACGGCAAAAAGCACGATGTTGCGCACCAGACCGGCGCCTTCACCCAGTTCGCCCACGCTGTGGCACATGCCAAGCGCAACGCCCGCCTGCGGCAGCAGGGTGATGCCGAGATACTTCTTGATGGTCTCATCGCAATGGGACCAGGAAGCAGACCAGTAAGAACCGAAGTACTTACCCGCGGAACGCAGCAGGATATAAGCGGCGCCAATGCCTACAATGGCGATATCGCCGAATACGCCCAATTCCAGCTCCGCGCCGCTGATAACAAAGAACAGCGCAAAGAGGGGCGCGGTCCAACCGTCAGCACGGTCCATCAGGTCGAAGGACAGGTCGCACATGTTGCAGAACATAGTGCCTGCCATCATGCAGACCAGGAGAGAGGAAAATGCCACATGCACGCCGCACACGGTGAAAGACACCTTGGAGAGCGCCACAGAAAGGATCACAAAGCCGATGGTCAAAGACAGTCGGTTGGAATTGGAGTTGAAGAACTTTTCCAACCAGGTGAGAATAGCGCCCAGAATCGCACCCAGCACAAGGGAGAGCGCAATTTCCAGAATAGGCTGCACCAAAATGGAAACGAGGTCAAAGGTGCCCTGCACCATAGCCTTGGCAACGCCGAAAGAAACGGCGAAGACCACAAGGCCCACCGCATCGTCCAATGCGACTACAGGGAGCAGGATATCGGTAAGCTTGCCCTTTGCCTTATACTGGCGGACAACCATCAAGGTAGCCGCAGGCGCGGTAGCGGTGGCAATGGCGCCCAGAGTGATGGCCGCGGGAATAGAGAGCTTATCGGGCATAGCAAAGTGGATGGCGATGAGACCCACATCCACGAAGGCAGCTGCCACAAGGCCCTGCACGATACCGATAATAGTAGCCTGGCGGCCCGTTTCTCTCAGCTGGCTCAAACGGAACTCGTTGCCGATGGAAAAGGCGATAAAGCCCAGTGCCACATCGGCGATAAGGCCCAGATGCTCCACTTCCTCAGCGGTGGCAAAGCCGAGGCCGGGAACACCGAGGCGGCCCAGAAAATAGGGACCGATGAGGATACCGCTGATAAGATACGCCGTAACAGCGGGAAGCTTCAAAGGCT
Organism: Oscillospiraceae bacterium; assembly: GCA_017396725.1. Next base: position 6,832 of record JAFQLA010000288.1, on the reverse strand, counting down.
TAAGCACGCGGGTCATCAAAAGGCCGATGATCAGCGCGAGGGATACAGATAAAATCGTTGCCATAAAAAATCCTTCTTTATCTTTAATAAATTCTCTTTTCTTTTTCTCAATCCATATGGATTATAGTCTCTTTCGGAAAAAAAGCAAGCTAAATTTACATCAAATTTATTTATGCACTTTATATTAAGCATTGTGCAATATTTTATGAAAAATGACCGCAGGTTCCTTTCCCTGCGGTCATCTGCTTATTTACCCATAGCCTGACGGATCTCGCCGGAAAAGTAGAGAGAGCCCAACGCGCATACCGCGCCGTCCTTCCCCGCAAGACCTTTTGCCAGCGCCACAGCGCTTTCCACATTTTCCGCCGCCATGGCAAAAGCGCCGAAGCGGCTGTTGAGAAGTTCCGCCAGCGCCCCTGCTTCCATAGCGCGGGGGCTCGCGGGCCGCACAGTGACAAAGCGCTCCGCCAGCGGCACGAGACTTTCCAGCATATCCCCCACATCCTTATCCTCCATCACGCCCAGAAGGAACACCCACCTGGGCGCGAACACCGCAAGGCTCTCTGCCGCCGCACGGACGCCATGGGCGTTGTGGGCGCCGTCCAGCACAAAGAGAGGCTCACGGCCAAGGATCTCAAAACGGGCAGGCCACCGCGCCGCGGCAAGGCCGCTTCGGAGTTCTTTCTCCCCGATCTGCCAGCCTTTTTCCGTCAGTTTCTCGCAGGCCAACACCGCAAGGGCGGCATTACGGGCCTGATAGGCGCCCGCCAGCGGAATGTGCAGCGCGCCATAGGGCGCAAGCTCAAAATCGTTTCCTTCCAGCGTGGAGACCACGTTTTGGAGTTTTTCGTGATCCAGCACCGTCAGCTTTGCTCCACGGGCGCGGCAGGTATCCGAAAACACCCGATCCGCCACGGCATTGCCGCCGTAGCTCACCACTTCCGCCCCGTTCTTGATAACCCCCGCCTTGGCCTGCGCGATATGCTCCATGGTAGGGCCGAGAATGGCGGCGTGATCCATGCCCATGGCGGTCAGCACCGTCACTTCAGGGCAATCGATGACATTGGTAGCATCCAGTTCGCCTCCAAGGCCCACTTCCAAGACGGCAATATCGCAGCCTTCTTCGGCAAAAAAAGCCAGAGCGAGAGCGGTGATGATATCAAATTCCCGGGGCTGATCGGCCATGCCGTCAATAATGGGCGCCATGCGCTCCACCCACGCCGTCAGCTTTTTATCGCTGATGGGGATGCCGTCAATACGCACACGCTCGTTAAAACGCATGATATAAGGAGAGGTGTTAAGGCCCACTTTGTAGCCGGCGGCACGAAGCACGGAGGCGATCATCACGGAGGTGGAACCTTTTCCGTTGGTACCCGCCACATGGACAAATTTCAGTTTCTTCTGGGGATCTCCCAAAAGGCGCAGCAGTTCCCGCACGCGGCCAAGGCCCCGGGTCTGTCCCGCCCAATGATGGGAATGGATATATTCAACGGCGCTTTCATATGTCATTGCACGCACCTCCTTGGATTTCCAGACATCAGTATAGTCTCCCCCATCGTAAATTACAACAAAAAAGACCGCCCGCAGGCGGTCTTTTTGATAAGTTGTTATTCAGCCTTTGCTTCAGCGGCGGCCTTGGCGGCAGCAGCCTTGGCAGCAGCGGCAGCCTTCTGCTCAGCCTTGTAAGCTTCCTTGGCCTCAGCCGTGGGGATGGGGAAGATCACATTCTTGGGGCAGGCCAGAGCGCACTTGCCGCAATCGACGCACTTTTCAAAGTCGATGACAGGGAGATTATTCTCCATGGTGATAGCGCCGTTGGGGCAGGCCTTGGCACAAAGACCGCAGGCGATGCAGGCATTATCGCAGACCTTGGCGGCAGCGGGGCCCTTATCGCGGTTGGCACAGCTGACGAAAACTTCCTTGCTGTAGGGCACTTCGCCGATGAGACCGCGGGGGCAAGCCTTGCGGCAGGCGCCGCAGTTGGTGCACTTTTCCTTATCCACTTCGGCAACACCGTTGGCATTGATGCGCAGCGCGCCGAAACGGCAAGCTTCCACGCAGGTACCGCAGCCAAAGCAGCCGTACTTGCATTCCAGAGGACCTGCAGCCACCTTGGAAGCGGCGATGCAGTCATTGAGGCCCACATAATCATAGCGGCGCTTTGCGGCGCAGCCGCCGTTGCAAAGCACGCGGGCCACTTTCTTTTCGCCCACCTCTGCCTTGATGCCGAGGGCTTCCGCGATCCTGGCCACATTTTCCGCAGAGGATGCGGGACAGGCGTTTACAGGGGCCTTGCCGGCAAGGATAGCGGCAGCGCAGCCGCCGCAGCCGGGATAACCGCAGCCGCCGCAGTTGGCGCCTGCCAGATTTTCCTGAATGACGGCAAGACGGGGATCTTCCTTCACTTCAAAGACCTTTGCGGCAACAGCCAGCGCCAGGCCGAAGATCACAGCCAGCGCGCCCAGCACGAGAACAGCATACAAAATACTCATCGTGTTCCCTCCTTACCACACCTGCAGGTTGCTGAAGCCCATAAAAGCAAGGGCCATCAGACCTGCGGTGACCAGCGCGATGGGGAAGCCGTCAAAGCTTTCGGGCACATCGGCAAATTCAAGGCTTTCACGGATCGCGGCAAAAAGCACGATCGCCAGCAGGAAGCCCAGGCCGCCGGTGATGCCGTAAGTTACGGATTCGATGAAACCGTAGCTATTCTGCACATTCAGCTGCGCTACACCCAGAACGGCGCAGTTGGTAGTGATAAGGGGCAGATACACGCCCAGCGCGGAATAAAGGGAGGGGATCGCCTTCTTGAGGAACATTTCAATGAACTGCACCAGCGCCGCGATCACGAGGATGAAAGCAACGGTGGTCATATACTCAAGATCCAGTTTTACAAGAATGGCATTAACGCCGGAGCAGAAAGCAGAGGCAAGGCCCATTACAAAGGTAACGGCCACGCCCATACCCACGGCGGTATCCAGCTTCTTGGAAACGCCAAGGAAGGGGCAGATACCAAGGAACTGGGCAAGGATGAAGTTATTGGTAAGGATCGCGCCGAGAGAAATGGCCAGCAAACCGGTAACGCTTACATTCATACTGCTTCCGCCTCCTTCTTTTCCTTATTTTTCTTGCTGCGGTTCATAGCCCACTGTGTCACGGCGATCAGCGCGCCCATGCAGAGGAAGCCGCCCACAGGCTGCACCAGAATGCCAAGGGGCTGGTAGCTCACAGGCATCACCTGATAGCCCAGGAGCTTGCCGGTGCCGAAGAGTTCGCGGAAGGCGCACAGCACCAGAAGCACCCAGGTATAACCGATGCCCTGGAAGATACCGTCCAGCGCGGAAGCGAGGACGCCATTTTTGGAGGCGAAGGCTTCAGCGCGGCCAAGGATAATGCAGTTAACCACGATCAGGGGGATAAATACGCCAAGGCTCTCTGCGATATCGGGCAGGAAAGCCTGCAGCAGCAGGTCCACGCAGGTCACGAAGCCCGCGATAACTACAATGTAGCACGCAATGCGCACTTCGTTGGGAATGATCTTGCGCAGCGCGGAGATCACGATATTGGAGCAGGTGAGAATGATCAGCACGCTCACGCCCATACCGAGACCGTTGGAAACAGAGGTGGTGATGGCCATGGTGGAGCACATGCCGAGGAGCTGCACCAAAACGGGGTTCTGAGAGACGAGACCCTCTTTGAACATCTTTTTCAGATCCATTCTCTCACCTCCTTAACCCTGCATGGCAGCAACCGCTGCCAGCGCGCCGTTGACGCCCTTGGTCACGCCCTTGGTGGTAACGGTAGCGCCGGTGATGGCATCTACATCGCTGCCTACTGCAAGGCCGCTTTCAGGAAGCGTCAGGCCCTTGAACTGATCGAGAACACCGATGCCGCTGTCCAGCAGCTCGTTGCCGGTGACCTTGGTACCGATGTTGGAAGTTTCGCTGTGGGTGATGACGCTGATGCCGCTGACGGCACCTTCAGCGTTGATGCCCACCATCATCACGATGGTGCCCTGAGAACCGGAAGCGGAAACCTTCACGGCATAGCCTGCGGCGGCAGTGCCGTCCACCACCTGATAAACCTCTTCGATTTTGGCGCTGTAGACCTGAGCCGCAGCACTCATTTCATCGGAAACAGCCAGTGCTTCGGAGAAAGTGGGATTGGCTACTTCCACCACTTCCAGCATAGCCTTTTCCGTCTTCAGACGATTGGTCTCGGCGATCTTATCCTCCGTCACGGAGTTGACGAGACCCAGAAGAGCTGCCACTACCAGAGCGATAGCCGTCAGCGTGCCGGCGAGACGGAGTGCGAATTTCATGTTGCCATTCATTTTGCGCTCGCCTCCTTCTTTTCAGCTTTTGCTGCGCCAAAGCGGGCGGGACGCAGATACTTATCAATGAGCCAGGTAGTGCAGTTCATCACAAGGATGGAGTAGCACACGCCTTCGGGATAGGAGCCGAAGTAGCGGATAAACACGGTAATAAGACCGCAGCCCACGCCGAATACCAGCTTGCCCTTGCCCGTCACGGGGGAGGTAGCATAGTCGGTAGCCATAAAGAAGGCGCCGAGAATGAGGCCGCCGCCCAGCAGGTTATAGAGCATCCAGTCCATGGGGGAATTGCCCTGAGGGAAGAGATAGGTAAGAACTGCCACGGTGCCGATATAGGCAACGGGGATGTGCCAGCTGATCACCTGACGGATGATGAGATAGAGGCCGCCGAAAAGAAGGGCGATGGCGCTCACTTCACCAAGAGAGCCGGGGATCTTGCCGATGAACATATCACCAAGGGAATAGTTGCTCATGGCAGTGGCCAGATCGTTTGCCGAAAGCAGAGCCATGGGAGTAGCGCCGGTGGTAACATCGGCGTTGAGGAGAGAGGGCATCCAGCTGGTCATAGCGCCTGCGTAGCTTGCCACCAGCACAGCGCGGCCGGCAAGAGCGGGGTTGAGGAAGTTGCAGCCGATGCCGCCGTAAAGCTGCTTAACCACTACAATGGCGAAGAAGCTGCCGATAAGGAGCATCCACCAGGGAAGATCCGCGGGAGAAACGAAGGCCAGCAGAATACCGGTGACCACAGCGGAAAGGTCCTTCACGCTCTGAGGCTTCTTCATAATGCGGCGATAGAGATATTCCCAGCCTGCGCAGAACGCAGCGGAGAGCACCACATTCAAGACCGCGCGCCAACCGAAGTTGAAAGCGGAGAAGATCATGGCGGGAACAAGGGCAATGATCACATCCAGCATGATAGAGGTGGTATCCTCTCTCTTGCGGATATGGGGAGAGGAGCTGGCGATGAGTTTTAAGTTTTTATAATCAGTCATCACTTACGCCTCCTTCTCTTCTTTTGCGGCTGCTTCCTTGGCTGCCGCTTCAGCGGCGGCCTTCTTGGCAGCGCGGTCAGCATTGATGAGCTGCTTGCCCACGCGGAACATCTGCACAAGATGGACTCTTGCGGGGCAGATATAGGTGCAGGCGCCGCATTCGATGCAGTCCATGAGGTTCAGCCGTTCCATGTCCTCGATACGCTTCTTTTCCGTATACTTGTACATGTAAAGGGGCTCAAGGTGCATGGGACATGCTTCCACGCAGCGGCCGCAGCGGATGCACTGGGGATTGGCCACGGTGCGCTCTTCGTTTTCGGCGAAGGCAAGAATGGAGCCAACGCCCTTGGTCACGGGCACATCGGTGGTATACTGAGCAAGACCCATCATGGGGCCGCCGGCAATGATCTTAAAGGTGGTATCCTTCACGCCGCCGCAGTTATCCAGCAGCACGCTGACAGGGGTGCCGATGGGGCAAAGCAGGTTCTTGGGTTCCATCACGCCGGAGCCGGACACGGTGACCACCTTGCTGACAACGGGCATGCCCTTGTAAACCGCGCGGTAAATGGCGATGACGGTATTGAGGTTCAGCACCACGCAGCCGATGGCGCTGGGCAGCGCACCGGGAGGCACCTGACGGCCGGTCACAGCCTGACAGAGCTGCTTTTCAGCGCCCTGAGGATAGCGGGTGTGAAGGCCCATGACCACCACGGGATCGTCACGCTCAGCCGCCAGTTTTTCCATCAGCGCGATATCCCGGGGCTTATTGTCTTCGATGCAGAGATAGACCTTATCTACCTTGAACATCCTGGCAAGAATGCCGGCGCCGCCCAGAACTTCTTCCGCGTATTCCAGCATGGCGCGGTCATCACCGGTGATGTAAGGTTCGCATTCCACCGCGTTGACGATCACGGTATCGCACTTGCCGATACCGCCGGAGATCTTCACATGGGTGGGGAAGGTGGCGCCGCCCATACCGACGATACCGGCATTACGCACCACTTCGCAAAACTGTTCCGCCGTCATATCATCGGGATTTTCCACGGGGTGGATATCCTCGCAAACGGTACCGAGATAGTCGTTTTCAATCACCACACACATGGTGTTGCCGCCCATGGTGAAGGGCCGCTCTTCAATGGCCTTTACCTTGCCGGAAACGCTGGCGTGCACAGGAGCGCTGACAAAACCCGCGGGTTCACCGATCTTCTGGCCCACTTTCACCGTGTCGCCCACCGCAACAAGACACTTGCAGGGCGCGCCGATGTGCTGGGACAGGGGGATCACCACTTCTGCGGGTGCGGGGATCCTTTCAATGGCTTTATCGCAGGTAGCGGCTTTTTTATCCTTGGGATGTACGCCGCCGAAGAAAGCCTTTGCCATGTTTTCACCTCATTTATTTCAGTTCTTTTTTCTCAAATCGAAAATATGCGCAAAACAACACATTATGCGTGGATATTTTACACCTTTTTTTTGACCTTGTCCATACTCCCACAGACAGACTCCGCGG
>JAFQLA010000287.1 GCA_017396725.1 Oscillospiraceae bacterium | reverse complement strand
CGCCTTCTGCATTGACATGCAGAAGATGCATATCGATATTCTGTGCTTTACCGGCCATAAGAGTCTTATGGGGCCTCAGGGTACCGGCGGCCTTTGCGTTGCCACGGGGATCGAGATCCGTCCCTGGAAGGTGGGCGGCTCCGGTGTGCAGACCTATAATCCCCAGCAGCCTCCCGAAATGCCTACCCGTCTGGAAGCGGGTACGCTGAACGGCCATGGTATCGCGGGCCTTTCCGCGGCGCTGGATTATCTGGCGGAAACGGGCATTGAGAGCATTTTCCTCCACGAGCAGGAGCTGATGCGCCGTTTTTATGAGGGTGTCAGCGCCATCGAGGGTGTCACGGTATACGGTGATTTTTCCACCGATTACCGCGCGCCTGTGGTCTCTCTCAATGTGCGGGATTACGATTCCTCCGAGGTCAGCGACGAGTTGGCTTTGACCTACGACATTGCTACCCGCTCCGGCGCTCACTGCGCGCCCCGGATGCACCGTGCGTTGGGAACAGAGGAGCAGGGCGCTGTGCGCTTTAGCTTCGGCCATTTCAATACGATTGAAGAAGTGGATGCTGCTATTGCGGCCATCCGTGAAATTGCGGAGGAATAAGGAATATGCGGGCAAAAGTAAATAAACTGATCGTCACATTCCATACCACCGCAGGTGCTATCGCCATGGAAAAGGAGTGCAAGAAGGCAGGGATCCCCGGCCGACTTATTCCCGTGCCCCGCTCTATTACCTCAGACTGCGGTATGAGCTGGTGCAGCGATCCTGAAGACCGTGCGGTCATTGAAGCATTTGTGAAAGAAAAAAATATGGAGTACGCAGGCTTCTACGAAGCGCTGGTATAATACAAAAAGCTGCCGTGAGGCAGCTTTTTGCATTATGGAGGAAACTGTGTTATAATCCCTTGAAAGAAAGGAGGCGGTAGAATGAAAGGTGCATCCAACTGCGAATACTGCATGAATTATTATTATGACGAAGAGTATGATAGCTATGTCTGTGATATGGATCTGGATGAAGATGAGATGGAAAAATTCCTCTCCTGTTCCTTTGACCGCTGCCCTTATTACCGCCGCGGCGATGAGTATACCCTTGCCCGCAAGCAGTAAGATCAGAAAAAAGATTCTTCCCCTTCCGGCAGAAGATGCATGATGGAGATCTCATAGGCCGTGCGCTCCAAGGCGCCCAGCTCGGTCTGCTTGGTGTAGATGCGGCTTTGAAAGCGACCCTGGAAGGAAATAAAGGTGCCGACGGGCTTTTGGGCAAGTCGGTTGGCCACCTGCCCCCAGGCGATGCAGGGGAGATAATCTGCCCGCCCATAGCGGCGGTTCACCGCCAGCATAATGTCGCTGATGCTGCGCCCCAGCGGAGTGCGGCGAAGGGTGGGAGGCTTGCAGATGGCGCCGGAGAGGAACAGGCGGTTTTGCTCGCACTCTTCGGTAGGCTCGATACTTTGCGCGTAGGCGGAGATCACAAGGCGATTTCCACTGCCGCTTTTGTTGTTAAAGGAGCGCAGCTGCCCTAAAACGCGATAGGAGCGGTTGAATTCCAACGGGCCGCACTGTTCCAGCAGAGATTGCGTGGTCAGAACAGGGAGCAGATCCTGCTGCCCTGAAAGGCGCTCCACGGCAAGAAGAAAGCGATAAAAAGAAACCTCGTGATTTTGATGGGAAAAGGCGGGAGGGGAATAGAGCTCTCCTACCAGTTCCAAAGAATTTTGATGCATAAACTCTTCCATGTCGGTACACTCCTGTGATCCTGTAATACTATAAATGTATGAAGCGGATCGGCAGGATAGACCGAAGCCCTTGAAGGAGGCAAACCATGGCAAATATGATAGACTATCTGGATTGGCGCGGTGACATCACGCTGCGGCAAAGTCCTTTTAATGAAGTGGATAATCTGATTCTGTCCAACCTCTCTTACGGACGGTTTGACGGCATCGTTCCGGGGATCTCACACGCGGCAGAGTTTTGCTCCATGCAAAAAGCGGCGGCAGAGCATGCGGGGAAAGAACCTTTTGATGTTTTGAAATTTGACGCGTTGGCGCCGGAGTATCTTCCTAAGATGCTGCCCAAGATGGCGGCTGCACCCCGCTTTTCCACCGCTCAGCTGAGCGGCTTTGCCACCTGCACCGATTTTGAGATCGAGATGCAGTTTGCGGCGGTGACGATCCACCTGGAAGACGGATCCCTCTTTGTTTCCTACCGCGGGACGGATGACTCGCTGGTGGGTTGGAAGGAGGACTTCAACCTCAGCTTCCTCGATACCATTCCTTCCCAGAGAGCGGCAGTACAGTATCTTGAAGAAGTGGCGGAGAGCTACCCTCGCCGTCCGATCCGTGTGGGCGGCCATTCCAAGGGTGGGCATCTGGCGGTTTATGCTGCGGTGAACTGCAACAAGAAGGTGCAAAAGCGCATTTTGCAGGTCTATAATAACGATGGTCCCGGTTTTACGCCGGAATTTTTCGCGCAGGAAGGCTACAGCCGCATCAGCGAGCGCATTGTCACGCTGGTACCGGAATCCTCTATTGTGGGTATGCTGATGGAGCACGAGGAGGACTATGAGGTGGTCTGCAGCTCTGATAAGGGGCTTTGGCAGCATGTGGCTTTCAGCTGGGAAGTGCTGGGTACTTCCTTCGTCCGCGCGCAGGAGGCTGCCCCTGAGGAAAAGCTTTACAATCAGACGCTGCGTGAGACTCTTGCTGCCATGTCAGCGGATCAGCGCAGAAATTTTATCGAAGCGCTTTACAGCCTTTTGACTGCCGGCGGTGATATTGACCAGCTGCAGGATTTCTGGTTTGAAAAAACCAAGAGCGCGGCGGCGTTAGTAAAGAATTTCGGTTCTATGGATAAGGCCACCCGGAAGGTTCTCTTTGATGTGCTGGAACTCATGGCAAAAAGCGGCGCGAAGGTCATTAAAAATGAGTTGAATCTCCGTGAAAGATTAGAGGGCTTGCTGGAACGGTAATGAAAGGAGCGCGTATGGAATACACATTTGCGATCAGCGGTTATGATACGGCGCGGCTTCTTTCGCAGGTGAGCCGCGCGCTGGAAACGCGGACACAGATGCTTTCGCGGCAAAAATATCCCGGGATGTGGAAGATGACGGACGGATTGAACCGTTCAGCCGGAGCGCGGCAGGGGAATGGGCGGCGAAAATTCTTTTCCGTTCTCTGCCTTGCGTTGGGTATTTTCCTCTTTGTGCCGGGCCTTATGAAGCCGCAGGAACTGCAGGGACCGCTTTTTGTGGGCGCGGTTGCCATCGGCGCCGGAATCGGCGGACTGTGCCGCGGCAGAAAGAAAAAAGATCCTTTTGAAAAGGCTGCGCGGCAGCTTCTTGCGGGAAGAGATGAGACAGACGGTTCGGCCCGCGTGGTATTTTCCGATGCCGGCATGTGCATTTGCGGCGGCGGTGAGGAAACGGTTCCGTACAGCGATTTTGAGTTTTTTATTAAAGGTGAAGATGTGTATCTTATCACCTTTGCGGGGCGGGTCGTGCTGCTGCAGAAGAAGGATCTGCAGCAAGGCGCGGAAGAGTTCAGCACATTTATTGCGGAACATACCGCGATTACAAAATCCATATAAAAAGAAAGCCGCAGGCATTGCCTGCGGCATTTTTATCAGCGCTGATATTCAAACTCGAGATTATACATGGAGACAATGTCGCCATCCTGAATGCCGCGCTCTTCCAGCTGAGTGAAGACGCCTGCGTCTCGCAGCATCTTGTCGAAGAACATGCGGCTTTCGTAGTCGCCAAAGTTGACATTGGAGATGAGTCGTTCCAGCCAGGGGCCTTCCACGATATAGGTGTTGTCCTCCACCTCGATGGAGAGGGCGGCACTGGTATCGATAACGGGAGGACGGGGCACATATTCGGGCTCGTACACGATCACGGGAGGCAGAGTGGAGAGCTGCTCGGCGATCTTCAGCACCAGCTGGCGGGTGCCCTGATGGGTAGCGGCGGAGATGGTGTAGAGAGGATAGCCCAAGGCTTCCACATGCTCGCGGAGAGCATCCAGCAAAGCGGGATCGGTCATGATATCGCTCTTGTTGGCCACCACGATCTGGGGGCGCTTGGCAAGCTCGGTGCTGTACTGCTCCAGTTCGGCGGTGATGGTATCGAAGTCCTCTACGGGATCGCGGCCTTCGCTGCCGGAAACATCCACCACATGGACAAGGAGACGGCAGCGGTCGATATGACGCAGGAAGTCGTGGCCAAGGCCTGCGCCTTCGCTGGCGCCTTCGATGATGCCGGGGATATCTGCCATCACGAAGGAAACGCCCTCGTCCACATAGATAACACCCAGGTTGGGGAACAGGGTGGTAAAGTGATAGTTGGCGATCTTGGGACGGGCATTGGAGGTAACACTCAGAAGCGTGGACTT
>JAFQLA010000014.1 GCA_017396725.1 Oscillospiraceae bacterium | reverse complement strand
GAAGGAGACGGTGCTTTTTATTCTCTTATAAACCGCGGTAAAACTCGGGGCGCAGCAGATGTGTATCCTGCTTTGCCTCGCGGATCTCCTCAAGAAGGCGATCCTTATCCGCATTGAGAGTGCCTGCCAGAACCAGATAATTGGAAGCGTGATTGGAGCGGAAAACACTGCCTGGAGCATCCATATGCTCCACCAAAAGCTCCGTTTCATCCAGCACCTGCATTTGATCCAAAAGGCGGAACTTGCCATCCCGCACCCAATCGTAAAGCGGGGTCTCGGGCTCCACCAGCAAGGTGAGAAGGCCGATATACTCGGGATTCATGGCGCTGAGGGCACGGGCGGTCTCCACCGCATGCTCCTGCCAAAGCTCTGTGCCGCCAAGGCCTGAAATGGCGGTGACGGAAAGCGCCATACCGCAGCGGCGGGCCTTTTTGCCGGCCTCTACGATGGTCTTTGCGCTATGGCCCTTGCGCATCATGGTAAGGACAGCGTCGCTGCCCGATTCCAGACCCAGATACACCATGGTAAGGCCCTTTTGGCGCAGCATCCGCAGTTCCTCTTCCGTGCGGACAAGCAGGCTGGAGGGCGACGCATACGCCGTGACGCGCTCGCATTCGGGAAAACACGCATAGGCGTGATCCAAAATCACGGCAAGCTCATCGGCGCGGCGCACCAGCGCATCCCCGTCAGCAAGGAAGATCCGCTTGGCACGATAGCCCATCTGCTTTGCCATGGTGAAATCTTCCAGCACCTCGTCCAGCGGACGGACGGCAAAGCGCTTTTCTTTAAACATGCTGCAAAAGGCACAGGTATTGTGGCTGCAGCCATAGGTCACCTGCACAATGAGACTGTAAGCCTCACTGGGCGGGCGGAAAACTCGACCGAAATAACGCATGGAGCGGTTTCCTTATGCCATCAGCTTTTCCAGCGCTGCCATACGAAGGCAGGTGCAGAAAACAGCCATAGCCTGTTCCAGTTCGGCAACGGGAGGCAGAGAGGGCGCAATACGGATATTGCTGTCGTTGGGATCGATGCCATAGGGGAAGGTAGCGCCGGCACCGGTCATCACAACGCCTGCTTCCTTGCACAGAGCCAAAGTGCGCTTGGCTGCGCCGGGCATGGTATCCACGCTTACAAAGTAGCCGCCCTTGGGACGCTTCCACTCAGCAATGCCAAGGGGTGCGATCTCACTGTCGAGAGAGGCAAGAACCGCGCGGAACTTGGGGCCCAGCACGCCTGCGTGCTTCTTCATAAGAGCAAGGGTGGTTTCCTTATCCTTGAGATAGAGAACATGGCGCAGCTGGTTGATCTTATCAAAGCCGATGGTCTGAATGCCGAGAAGACCTTCCATATACTTGATGTTGTCAGCGGAAGATGCCATCACGGCAACGCCTGCGCCGGGGAAGGTCACCTTGGAAGTGGACGCAAATTCAAATACCATACCGTCATTGCCGTTTTCGGCGCAGAGGGAGATGATATCGGGGAATTCCACATAATCGCCTTCGAACTCGTGGATGCAGTAAGCGTTATCCCACATAACAACGAAGTCGGGAGCGGCAGGCTTCATGGAAGCGATGCGGCGGATGGTCTCAGCGGAATAGATCACGCCTTCGGGGTTGGAGTACTTGGGCACATTCCACATACCCTTTACTGCGGGATCCTTGATGAGCTCTTCCACCATGTCCATGTCGGGGCCTTCCGCGGTCATGGGAACGGTGATCATGGTCATGCCGAAGGATTCGGAGACCTTGAAGTGACGGTCATAACCGGGAGCGGGGCAGATCCACTTCACCTCGTCCAGCTTGGCCCAGGGCTTTTCGCTCTTGGGCATACCGTGGGTATATGCCTTGGAAATGGTATCGTACATCAGCTGCAGACTGGCATTGCCGCCAACGAACACTTCCTCGCTCTTGCAGCCCAGGATCTCAGCAAAAAGCTTCTTGGCCGCGGGGATGCCGGAAAGCTCACCATAGTTGCGGGTCTCAATACCGTCAGACATGAAGTCCGCGTCTGCAGGCAGAATGCTGAGAATATCGCTGACGAGATCCAGCTGTTCCTTGCCGGGCTTGCCGCGGGCCATATTCAGCTTGAGAGCCATGCCTTTGAGTTCTTCGAACTTGGCCTGCACACTCTTATATTCCTGCGCCAGTTCCTGAGCGCTCATTTCGGTGTAAGCTTTCATATTTGGGTCCTCCCTATATCTAAATGTTATTTTGTCGATTTATTAAATTGATTAAAGTATATAGAATCTTTTCCCATTATTCAATAAAAACTTTGCGTTTTCTTTGCGGTTTTTTTCACAGGGTACTTCAGCGATTATGCAAATATGCATGCATATATTCATTCTATATTCATAGCGTCGCATGGAATTTTGGCAAAACTGCCGTCACATTGTCCCTTTCCACTCTGTCTCAAGGGATAAAGCCCCCCTTCTATTAGACATAATATGCCCTGTTTGCACAATAATTTCCCGATACTTTGTGCATATTGCATATTGCATAATCATTCACTCGTGTGGTAGTATTTATTCATAAAGTTACGGTGTGCACAAGGCGCACCGATCAAGTCAAGTATGAGAAACCTAAAACGCAACAGGAGGCTGCAAACATGAGCAAGAAAGAGTTCAAGAAAATCGTCCTCGCCTACTCCGGCGGTCTGGACACTTCCATCATCATTCCCTGGCTGAAGGAAAACTACAACAACCCCGAGATCATCACCGTAGCCGGCGGTGTGGGTCAGGCTGACGAACTGGACGGTCTGGAAGAAAAGGCCCTCAAGACCG
>JAFQLA010000286.1 GCA_017396725.1 Oscillospiraceae bacterium | reverse complement strand
GCAACGATTATGCTCAAAAAATAAGAGAGATCATCAGTATTTGACAAATTCCAATTTGTCTCACTGCTAACCAAAAAAGAAGAGGCCGTTGGCCTCTTCTTTTTTATCTCTTTTTCAGCTTGCGGATATCCTCGCCGAAGAAGGGCAGCACTTCATACTCCCCTTCCAGCCGGGACTGGATCTGGCGGGCGTAGCGGCGGCCGATCTCCTCAGGGGTGAGGTTAGTGCTGATGATGGTTGCCTTATTCTTCATGATGCGGGTGTTGACGATCTGATACAGCGCGCTCTGGACGAAGCCCGTGGTCATTTCGGTGCCAAGGTCATCCATAATGAGAAGGTCGCACTTCATGATGCGCTCAGTCTCGCCATCGTCGCTTTCGCGGTTGAATTTCTTATCCTCAAAGGCGGCGAAAATGCTGGCGGCGGTATCATACACCACGGAATAGCCCTTTTCGCTGACTTCCCCCGCGATGCAGGCGGAGAGGAAGGTCTTGCCAAGGCCGCTGCCGCCGTAAAAGAGGAGATTATCGCTGTTGGGCGCGAAGTTATGGGCATAGCTTGCGCAGATCTCGTAGATGATCTCCATATTCTTGCGGGGAGAGACGCCCTGATCGGGCCACACGCTCTCATCGTAATAATCAAAGGAGAAGGTATCAAAGCTCTGGCCGCCCAGATCCAGCAGGCGGGAAAGCTCCTTATTCTGCTCGCGGGTGTAGTATTCCAGAAGGCAGCGGCAAAGCTCGCCGTTTTCTTTATAGCCGGAGTCGCCGCAAAGGGCGCAGTTGGGCTTTTCATCCAGATAGTCCGCCGGATAGCCGGAGGCCATGAGATGGGCCGCCTTTTCCCGCTGCAAAGCGAGGTTTTCCTCCCGCAGGGCACGGATGGCGGGGCCGGGGTCGATGCCGCGGCGCATGGCGGAGGCAATGATGCGGGAAAGGGTGGTGCGAAGGTCACAGTCGATCTCCTCCACTCTGGGGAGATAGGAATAGACTTTTGCCCGCTTTTCTTCCAAAGCCGCGGCACGGCGGTCCTTATCCGCCTCGAAGCGCTCACGGGCGCGGCGCATGATCTTGCCGTCGTATCCCATTTGCTTCACCTCCGTTTAAGACTTTCCGTGTAGTTTCTGAAGGTACTCCTTCATGCGGTCCATTTCCTGCTTTTGGGTGGGCTCCTTGCGGGGCGCAGCCGCGGCGGCAGGCGCATCCTGCGCGCGGGCCTGCTCCACGGTGCGGATGCCCTTATCGAACCACTTTTTCAAAATGCCGTTCATATAGCCCCAGCGCAGCTCTTTGCAATGGATGATCGTCTTATCGTATGCAAGGGCGATGAGGTCTTCTTCAAAGCCCGCGTCGATCCATGCCATGAGGTACTTATCCTCGGTAGTGGAGGGCTTGCGGTCTCCCAGGCCCAGCATCTGCATATAACGGGGCAGCTTTTTTCTCTGGGCGTGGCGGCGCTTGATATAGCGGTTGGCCTCTTCCTGGGTATCCACGCCGCAGCGGTGCCACTCATACCCCACCTTCTCCACAAAGGAGAGGGAAAGGCGCCGTGATGCGCCGCTTTTCGCTGCCACTTCACCCTTACAATAGCTGACGAGGAGATAGATCACATCCGCCGGCAGCGCAAGGCCGCGATAGAGGTTCAAAAGGATCTGGGTATCGGGGGTGGTGAGACGGAAACCAAGAAGGCTTTCCACCGCGGAGAGAAGGGATGCGAAATTCGCATCGCTTTCCAGCACCTTCACCACATCGTCCTGCGTATAGTTGGGGCGCTCTTCTTCCTTTTCCACCTGCGCAACGGGAGCGCTGGTTTTGAGAAGGCCGCTTTTTTCAAGGCTTTCCCGGGCCGCGGCAAGGCGGCGGGCATCCCAGCCAAGAAGGCTCTCCACCTTGTCGGAATGGGCGCTGCCCTGCTGGGAGAGAATAGCGAGATACAAAAGCGCCGCATCCCCCCGGCCAAGCTGCAAAAGGCGATCCACCGCGCTGCGGGAGAGGGTAATATGGTCGTTCTTTTCCACATGGAGCAAATAACCTGCCATATTGCGCCTCCTTTCGCCCCATTTTGTATCATCATTCTACATGAAAATTCTCTTTCCGTAAACAGAAATTTTCCCGCGGCAGGCAGCGGGGTGAAATTTCTGCTGAAAAGCCATTTGCCCGCCTAAAATTTGTGTTATAACTGCGGCAGTGCGGATATAAATATATCTGCGCCTCTTTTAAGCCATTTTGCTTAGCAAAATGGCTGGCGTGTGTTGAAACAGCAAAAAATTTTACCCGAAAGGGCAAAATTGCGGCAAAGCCGCAATACAATGTGCTTCACACATTGATTTTTTGTGATATAATATATTGTATCATACTAAAATGGTTGTAATATTGCCATTTTTAACGGTCTATCCCGCCAAAGAGAGAAATTCAAGGAGGACTTTTTATGGAAAACCGTGTCGTTATCAATATCTGCGGAGCGGAATACACGCTGGTGGCAGAAGAGGCTCCTTCCTACATGCAGAAGGTAGGCAGCTATGTGGACGGTAAGCTCACCGAGATCCTGGACAGCGCCCATGTGGGCCGCACCGACGCTGCCATCCTCACCGCCGTGAACATCGCAGACGAACTATTAAAGGCACAGGAATCCGCCGAAGCGCTGCGCCGTCAGCTCAAGGACTATCTGGACGAAGCTGCCAAGGCCAAGAACGAAGCTTCCGAACTGCGCCGCCAGCTCTTCAAGCTCCAGAATGGCAGCAAGCGCTAAGCGCGCCGAGCTTCTCGCTCCCGCCGGCTCATGGGAATCCATGGTGGCGGCGGTGCAGAGCGGAGCGGACGCCGTATACATGGGCGCCGGGGCTTTCAACGCCCGCCGCAGCGCCAAAAACTTTGATGACGAGACCTTCCCCCGGGCTGTGGCTTACTGCCATCTGCGCGGGGTAAAAGTCTATCTGACCCTCAATACCCTTGTCACCGACCGCGAGCTGCCCGAGTGCGCCCGCATCGCCCGCATGGCAAGCGACGCCGGGGTGGACGCGATCCTGGTGCAGGATTGGGGCGTTCTTTCTATGCTCAAAAAGGCCGTGCCCGATGTGCCGCTGCATGCCAGCACCCAGATGAGTCTTTTCACGCTGGGCGGCGTGGAAGAAGCGGCGCGGCTTGGCATGGAGCGGGCCGTCCTCGCCCGCGAAATGAGCCGTGAGGAGATCGCCCACATCTGCCGTGAGGCCTCCATCGAGATCGAGACCTTCCTTCACGGCGCTCTTTGCATGTGCTATTCCGGTCAGTGCGCCATGAGCGCTCTTATCGGTTCCCGCAGCGGCAACCGCGGCCGCTGTGCCCAGCCCTGCCGCCTGCCCTACAGTGTGGACGGCAAGGAAAAAGGCCATCCCCTGAGCCTCAAGGACTCCTGCCTTGCGGACTACGCCGTGGAAATGAGCGACATGGGCGTTGCCTGCCTTAAGCTGGAAGGCCGCATGAAGCGGGCGGAATATGTAGCCGTTATTACCGACATCTATGCCCGCATCCTGCGGGAAAACCGCCGCCCCACCGCCAAAGAACACCGCGACCTTGCGGAGGCCTTCTCCCGCAGCGGCTTTACCGATGGGTACTATCAGGGCAAAAAAGGCCCTCACATGTTCGGTACCCGCCCTGAAAACACCCCTGAGCCCACGGCGCTTTTCGCCGCGGCCCGCGCTCTTTACGAAAAAGAAGACCGCCGCACGGTGCCTGTCCGCTTTACTCTCAGCGTAAAGCGGGGCGAGGCGATCACCCTCACCGCCTGCGACGATCTTGACCATACCGTTACCGTTTCCGCTCCTCCCCCGGAGGAGGCGAGAAACCGCGCCGTTACCGCGGAGGATCTCTGCCAGCGGCTGCAGAAAACCGGCGGCACCGTCTTTACCGCCGTGGAATGCGCCGCGGATGTGGCAGAAGGTCTCTCCGTCAGCGCCTCCGTCATCAACGCGCTGCGCCGCGAGGCTCTCTCTCAGCTGGAAGCGCAGCGCACCGCGCCCCCCGTCCGCCGCTTCCTTCCCTACACGGCGCCTGCCAAGGGAAAAAACGGCTCCGCCGCCCCCCGCCTCACCTGCTCGGTGATGGAGGGTAAGCAGATGACAAAGGCCCTTTGCGACCAGCTTCCCGCCATTGTCTATTTCCCGCTGGAAAAGCTCCATGAAATGCCCCTCTCCCTCGCCCACGGCGAGACGGAGCTTTGCGCGCTTCTCCCCCGCGTGTGGAAAGACGGGGATGAAGCACAGCTAATCGCTCTTTTGAAAGAAGCCAAAGCTATGGGCGTTCGCTCCTGCGGCGCAGGCAACATTGGCCACCTCTCCCTTGCCAGGGCAGCGGAACTCCCCGTTCGCGCCGATTTCGGCATGAATGTATTCAACTCCGGCTCCATGCAGTTTTTGAAGGACGAAGGCCTTCTCTCTGCCACCGTCTCCTTCGAGCTGCGCCGCGAGCAGATCCGTGATCTGCAAAAGCCCATTGCCGCTGAGGCTATCGTCTACGGCCGCCTGCCTCTTATGATCATGGAAAACTGCGTGATCTGCAACTCCGTGGGCTGCTCCTGCAAGGATGGCCCCCACTATCTTACCGACCGCACCGGCGAGCGCTTCCCGCTGCTGAGCGCCTTCGGCTGCCGCAACGAGATCGAAAACGCCCATGTTCTCTACCTTGGCGACAAGGTATCTGACTTTACCTCTCTGGGGCTTTCCTATGCCCGCCTCCGCTTTACCACGGAGTCCGGCGAGGAGTGCGCCGCCATTTTCCGCGGCTATACCGAGGGCAATGCCCAGCCCCCAAAGAACATGACCCGCGGCCTTTTCTACCGTGGTGTGGAGTAATTTTTAAATATATCTCGTTATAATCCGTCTGTATATTACCATTCGTATTTACTTTTAAGGAGAATTCCCTTTATGGCACGCATCGTTCTGGCATCCAAATCTCCCCGCCGGCAGGAGCTTCTGCACCGCATGGGGATCGATGATTTTACCGTTCTCGTTCCCGAAGCGGACGAAAGCTATCCCGACGGGCTCACACCCGAAGAGGTGGTAAGCCATATTTCCCGGGTAAAAGCTGTGGCCGCCCGTTCCATCACTCTCCCCGACGATGTGATCATCACCGCCGACACCATGGTCTTTCTGGATGACCAGCGTCTGGGCAAACCTCACGACGAAGCCGAAGCGCTGAAAATGCTCACCGCGCTTTCCGGCCGCAGCCACACCGTCTGCACCGGCGTCACCGTGGCGCAGGGGGATAAGATCCTGACCCGCGCCCAGTCCACCGCCGTCCATTTCCGCGAGGCAAGCGAGGCAGAGCTTTTGGGCTACATCCGCTCCGGCGAGCCTATGGATAAAGCCGGCGCGTACGCGGTGCAGGGTCTGGGCGCCCTTCTGGTCAAGGGCATCGAAGGCGACTTTTTCAATGTGATGGGGCTTCCCCTTCTTCTGCTGAGCGAAATGCTGCAGCAGTTCGGATTTTCTTTTCTTGCCTGAGGATGGATCTTTATGAAAAACTTCCTGAAAAATAACGGCATGTGGGTGCTTTTCGCAGCGGTGGTCATTGCCGTGGCCCTTTGCGTTATGACCTTCTTTTCCAACTCCGCCACCAGCTTTGCAAGCGTGGCGGGGGCTGTTGCCGCGCCCTTCCGGGCCGCCTCCACCGCCATCGGCGACTGGTTCGAGACCCAGCAGGGCCGCTTTGCCGACTACAACGCCCTCCTTGCCGAAAACGAGGAGCTCAAACGCCAGCTGGCAGAGCAGGAACAGATCGTCCGCCAGTCGGAGGCTGACAGTGAACAGAACGCGCGGCTGCGGGAGCTTTTGGGCCTTCGGGAAAAGCGGAAGGATTTCGTCTGGGAATCGGTGGATGTCATCGCCCAGAGCACCTCTAACTGGACCGCCTCTATCACCTTGAATCACGGCGCGGACTACGGCATCACCGTGGGCAACTGCGTTATCACCTGCGAGGGGTATCTTGTGGGCGTTGTCAGCGAGGTGGGCAGCAACTGGAGCACCGTGCTCACCGTCATCGATACCGATACCGAGATCGGCGCGCAGGTCTTCCGCACCGGCGAGATCGGCGTGGCGGAGGGCAACTTTGACCTGATGAGTCAGGGCAAGCTGCGCCTCAACTATATTTCTCAGGATTCTGACCTGATGAACGGCGACCTCATCGTCACCACGGGTCTTGGCGGCTACTACCCCTCTGACCTTATCATCGGCGCGGTGGAGGAAGTCCGCCCCGATGACAGCGGCCTCGTGCAGTACGCCATCGTAGTGCCCAAGGCAGATTTTGAAAATCTTACCGAGGTTTTCGTCATCAAGGAATTTGAAGTGGTAGACTAATTTCGGAAAGGAGCATGACCCATGTCCAGAAGTGAAAAGTGGATCAAGTGGCTGCTTTTTGGCGGTCTTGTGCTGCTGGTGCTTCTGGCGCAGGAGCTGATTTTAGGCAACATCCGCCTTTGGGGCATCTCCTTTTTCATTCTGCCCATGATCCCCGCCATCATCGGCGCCTTTGAGGGCTCGTTTGAGGGCACCATCTTCGGTCTCGCCTTCGGCTTTGTCTGCGACCTCATCATCACCGCCCCCATCCCCTGCTTTTATACCGTGGCACTGACGGCGACAGCCCTTTGCTCCGCCCTGATCGCCGAGAGCCTCCTGCAGCCGGGGCTGATCTGCTCGCTGCTTTGCTCGCTGCTCTCCTTTGTGTTCTGCGGCGTGCTGAACATCCTTATCTTTCTTGTGAAAGGTGACGCCTCGCTGGGCGCTTTGCTGACGCAGTTTTTCAAAGAGCTCCTTATCAGCCTCCCCTTTGCCGTGGCGCTGCACTTCATCTTCTATCCGCTGCACAAAAAGTGCCATATCTACGACTGATCCCCTTCCCCGGCATATTACTTTGAAAGAAAGGAGCCGCCATGTTCGAAGATTCCAATTTCAAAAGCACCCTCACACGGCGGCTTGCCGTGCTGGTGCTCTTTATGGCAGTCTGCATCGGCCTCTATACCTATATTTTATATGATACCCAGATCGTCCACGGGGAGGAATACCTCCAGCAATCCGTCCGCACCATCACCATTTCCGAGCCGGTGGAGACCTCCCGCGGCATCCTTACCGACCGAAACGGCAAGGTGCTGGTCTCCAACCGCCTGTCCTACGCCCTCACTTTCGACTCCGATCTTCTGGGCGAGGGGCAGGACCTCAATCAGGAAATCTGGAAATTAATGGAAATTTGCACCGAGAACGGCATCGCCTGGACGGATAATCTGCCCATTACCGCCCAGCGTCCTCTGGTTTACTATACCGGAGAGGAGCTCAGTTCCAGCCAGCGCAACCGCCTGGAGCAGTTCCTCAAACGCCACGAACTCTCCACCAAGGTTCTGACGGAGGAAGATCCCATGCCGGATATCTCCGCCTACGAGCTTTTCAAATACCTGCGGGAGCTTTATGAGATCGATCCCACATGGAGTGATGAGCAGGCCCGCTGCGTTATGGCCGCGCGGTACGAATTGGAATACCGCTCTCTTACAGGCTACACCTCCTATGTATTTGCCGAGGATATCCCCGTCACCCTCATCACCGAGCTTAAGGACGGCAAGTTCTCCTGCGTCACGGTGGAGACCTCTTCCACCCGCGAGTATAACACCACCTATGCCGCCCATGTGCTGGGCTACACCGGCCGCATGAACGATGCCCAGTGGGAGACCTATAAAGATAACCCCGCTTACGCCTACGAGGATATCGTGGGCAAGACCGGCGTGGAGGCCGCCTTTGAAGAATACCTCCACGGCACCGACGGCGTGCGCATCATCACCACCAACGATGAAGGCAAGATCACCAGCGAGCTCTACTCCGTAGACCCTCAGCCCGGTGACACCGTCCGATTGACGCTGGATATCACGCTGCAGAAAGCCGCCGACAACGCGCTGGCGGAAACCATCACCAAGATGACCAACGAAGACGGTATTGCCCGCGGCGCAGGCGCCGCCGTTGTGCAGGTCGGTACCGGCGATGTGTTGGCCCTTGCCTCCTATCCCACCTATAACCTCGCCACTTTCAATCAGGACTATGCCACCATCGTTGCCGATGAGCGCAATCCCCTGAACAACCGCGCCACCAGCGGCCTCTATCCCCCCGGCTCCACCTTCAAGCCCTGCACGGCGGTAGCCGCCATCGAAAGCGGCACCATCACCACCGCCACCCGCATTCGGGACGAGGGCATCTATACCTACTATTCCCACCCGCAGCCCCGCTGCTGGATCTATCCCTCCCGCCACGGCAATATCGATGTGGCGGAGGCCATCAAAGTCTCCTGCAACTACTTCTTCTATGAAGTGGGCCGTCTCATGGGCATCAATGTGCTCAATGATTACGCCATGCAGTTCGGTCTCGGCAAACCCACCGGCATCGAGATCGGCGACGCGGCAGGCAACCTCTCCTCCCCCGAATACTGCCAGGAGAAAGAGCTGACCTGGACGGACGGCCAGACCATCACCGCCGCCATCGGCCAGTCCTATACATTGTGCACGCCCTTGCAGCTGGCAAACTATATCGCCACTTTGGTGGGCGGCGGCGATCACTATGACTGCCATCTTTTAAAGTCCGTCTCCACCTACGATAATTCCGAGGTGGTCTACGCTTACAACGCCGAGCCCACCAATACCGTCGCCATGGCGCCGGAAACCCTTGCCGCGGTAAAGCAGGGCATGGGGGATCTGGTCACCTCCGGCAGCGTCTCTTCCTACTTTGCCGACTGCGTGGTCACCGCAGGCGCCAAGACAGGTACCGCCCAGTTGGGCAGCAACATTAAGAATAACGGTATCTTCGTTTGCTTTGCCCCCTTTGATGAGCCTGAGATCGCGGTGGCCATCGTCATTGAAAAGGGCGGCAGCGGCGCGGCTCTGGCCTCCACCGCGGTGGAGATCCTCAACGCCTACTTCTCCCCCGAGGAGATCGGCACCGCCGTGATCGGCGAGAACACGCTTCTTCCCTGATTTACTCTGAAAGCCTTCTGCTGCGGCAGAGGGCTTTCTTTTTTGTTTCACATGAAACATTTGCCCGTTTCCCACGATGTTTCATGTGAAACATTGGAAAGAAACTGTTAAATTTGCGGTGCGAGTGTTGAAAACCATTGAAAATATGGTATACTTAGGCTGTAGTAATTTTGGCATTCGTCAATCGGAAAGCAGGTGTCCCATGTCAAAGATCGTAGCCATCGTAAATCAGAAGGGCGGGGTGGGTAAAACCACCACATGCGTGAACCTTACTGCCGCGCTGAAG
>JAFQLA010000285.1 GCA_017396725.1 Oscillospiraceae bacterium | reverse complement strand
TGGGTGCCTATTTCTTCTCTGACTGCACCTCTGCCCGCAACGGCATGGGCGAATGGAGCGACTATCAGGTGGGCGCCCACATGATCTCTTAATACGAAACATACGAGAAGTCCCGCCAGGGCGGCGCTCCATAAGGGAGTTACCCGCTTCAAAAAGGGAGTTTTCCCCCAATAATGCGTGAAAAAGCCACGGTATATTTTTTAGCTACCGTGGCTTTTTGTCGGCTTATGAAGAAAAACGCTTCTTTTTGAAGTGCTATGCAGTTTTGCGCGAGAGATTTTTTCTCGCGGGTCTTCCATGAGGACGCAGGAATACTTTAAAGTCTTTCAAGGACGAATGGGATGCCTGCGGGGGAAAAGATCCGGGCAAAACCGGATAAATCCCTATGGAGCGCCGCCTTTGGCATCCTTCTTCTTTTATGCTTCATTGAGCCATGCGGCAAGCTTTCGCACGCCTTCCATGGCGGCGATATCATCCTTTGCGGGGAGCGTGTCGGTTTTCACACTTTTCACGGTGTGATCTTCATATCCCGTGGCGCCGAACATGCGGAAAAAGACTTTTACATGGTGGGCGACGCCGTGCTCGTTGCCTTTGCCGCCGGCGGTGAGGATCAAAGCACCCTTTTTGGCGCGGAGATTCAGCGGCTGATTCAAAAAATACATGGCGGCATGCTGGGGCTGGAAGCGGCTCATGAGGTTCAGCACCTGACCGGGCAGCGTCATGAAATACACGGGGGAAGCCAGCACCACATTGTCATAATCATCGGCATAGATGATATCCATGTCGTCCCGCACCACGCATTTTGCCGTTTTGGCGCAGCCGCGGCAATCCACGCAGGGGGCAATGTTGGAGCGATAGGCGGAGATCTCCACCACTTCGCCCGTAAGATGGCGGCGGAGCTCCGCTACCAGTGCGGCGGTATCGCCGTTTGGACGGGGGGAACCGTTGACAATGAGGGTTTTTCTCATAAAAAGCTCCTTTAGGAAAGGGCGGTGCCGGTGCAGGGGCCATCCAGCGGGATCTTGGCGATGACCTTCTTATAGATCATGACGAAGAAGATCAGCGTCACCACAATGGCGATGATCTCTGCCAAAGGATAGCTCCACCAGACGAGATCGTAGTTGCCGATGGAAGCGCCGTAGCTGCCGAGGAAATAGGCTGTGGGCAGCAGGAAGAAGATCTGGCGGAAGAAAGAGACAAACATGGAATAGGTGCTGCGGCCCAGCGCCTGGAAGATGGAGATCACCGTGATGCAGGCGCCTGCCAGCAAGAAGCTGGGGCCGATGATCTGCAGCGCGGGCTTGCCGATCTGGAGCATCAGCTCGGATGCGTTGAACATGCGCAGCAGCGTTTCGGGGATCAGCATAAAGGAGAGGAACCCCAGGGACATGATGCCCACCGCGTAGATAACGGAGAGCTTTACGGTGCGGAGCATGCGGCGGCGGTTCTGGGCGCCGTAGTTAAAGGCGATGATGGGACCGATCGCGTTATTGAGGCCGAAAACCGGCATAAAGAAGAGACTATTGAGCTTGAAGTAGATGCCAAACACCGTGGCGGCAGTTTCCTTGCCGATATGATAGGTGATGAGGATCTTATTCATAAAGAAGGTGGTGACAGAGCCGATGGCCACCATGATCACCGAAGGGATGCCGATGGCATAGATCTGACCGATGATCTTTGCGTTGGGACGGAAACCGCGCAAAGAGAGATGCACATCGTCATTTTTGCGCAAATTGAACCAGAGGTGCACCAGCATGCCGATGATCTGGCCCAGCACTGTGGCATAAGCCGCGCCGGCCACACCCATATCAAAGAGGAAGATAAAGATGGGGTCAAAGATCAGATTGAGGATGGCGCCGCCCATCTGGCCGTACATGGCATAGACCGTGCGGCCCGTTCCCTGCAGCAGACGCTCCAGCGTGATGCCGATAAAGATGCCAAAGGAAAGGACGCCGTTGATGTTAAGATAGGTGATGCCCTGCTCTACGATATAGCTGACGTCTGTCTGCGCCTCCATAAAGGGGCGGGAGATAAAGAGCATGACGATGGCGGAGACGATGCTGCCCACAGCGGCCAGAAATACGCCGTTGATGGCCACGGTATCGGCTCTCTTTTGATCCTTGGCGCCCAGCGCACGGGAGAAAAGGGCGTTCACACCCACGGCGGTGCCGCTGGAAAGGCCGATCATCAGATTCTGCGCCGGGAAGGAAAGGGACACGGCGGTGAGGCACTCTTCGCTGATCATGGAAACGAAGATGGAGTCCACCATGTTGTAAAGGGCCTGCACCAGCATAGAGAGAATGATGGGCAGGGCCATGTTCCAGATGAGTTTATTGATGGGCATTACGCCCATTTTATTTTCGCCAGCAACTGCTTGCATAGTATTTGCCGTCCTTTTTGCTTGGATTTCATCACTACAGTTTACCACACAAAGGGCGGAATGTATAGAAAAAAGAGAGGCCAAAGCCTCCCTTTTCCTTATTTTCCTTCAAAAAATCCGCGGATGGCAGCTTCGTCTGCCGCCACGCTGCCCTGCACAAAGAAGGGCTTGCCGCCGCCGCGGCCGTTGAGGGCGGCGTTCATGTCCTTTGTAAGGGCGCGCAGGTCGCCGCCTTCTTCCATAAGGGCATATTTGTAGCTCTCTTCGCTGCCGGCAAAGACCGCCGCGCGGCCACCGCAGACCTCGCCCACCGCTACGCACAGACGGCGCACGGAGTTGGGATCCATATCGCCGCGAAGGAGCAGCACATTGCCCTTGCCGCGGTTTTCCTCCGCGATGGAAGCAAAGATGCTCTCTTCCATTTCCGCGATGCGGCGGCTCTTTTCCTCGCTTTCCGCTTTGAGGCGCTCCACAGCGTGGGCGGTATCTTCCGCCTTGGCAGAGAGCTGGCGGCCTACGGCTTGGTTCTGTTCCCAGATTCGGGAGAGATAGTCATAGGCGCGCTTGCCGAATTTTACTTCCAGACGCACGCCGTCTTTAAATTTCTGGCAGGAGAGGAACTTGGCGATGCCTACCTGACCGCTGGACTTCACATGGGTGCCGCAGCAGGCGCACATGTCAGCGCCGGGGAAGGCGGTGATGCGCACAGCGCCGGTGAGCTCCTTCTTGGAGCGATAGGGCAGCGCCTTGAGTTCTTCCGCGTCGGGATACCACGCGCGGAAGGGATGGTCGCCGTAAATATAGTCATTGGCACGGCGCTCGATCTCCAGGATCTGCTCCCAGGTGATGTCGGTATTGTAGTCAATGACCACGGAGTCGGCGCCCATGTGGAAGCCGGTGTTGTCGCAATGGAAGGCCTCGCAGATCATGCCGCTGACGATGTGCTCGCCGGAATGCTGCTGCATGTGGTCAAAGCGGCGGGCCCAGTCGATCTTGCCCGTGATTTTTTCGCCCACGGCAAGGGGCTTATCGCAGGTGTGGAAGATCACGCCGTCTTTTTCCTGGGTGTCGGTCACGCGGGCATCGCCCAGGGTGCCGTGGTCGGCTGCCTGACCGCCGCCTTCGGGATAAAAGGCGCTCTCATCGAGGGTGATGAGCCAGCCGCCCTTGGTTTCCTCGCAGGCGAGGACGGTGGCGGTGAATTCGGTGAGGAAAGAATCGTTATAATAAAGCTTTACGGTTTCCATAGCGCGCTCCTAAAATCGTATTTGCGCCATTGTATCATATTTTTTGCCAAAAGGAAACACCGTAAAAGCCTTTAGTCCTTGATACCGGCGATCGCCTTGGCCAAAGCCTTCTTGCCTTCGATGTTGCCCTGGCGGGAGATCATGATGCGCTGAGCCTGAGGAGAGCCTGCGCCGTGCATGGATTCCGTGCGATAGCCAACAGCTGCCGCGCCGAGGCACATATTCTCAAGGAAGCGCAGGATGCGCATGCGGTTTTCCGTGGAGACGCCATCCTTGGCTGCATAGAACTTGTTGCAGAAATCGCCGATGGTCTCCCCGTTCTTACCTACCACCAGATCGGACTCAAAGTCCTTCTGTGCGGGCATGGTCACCATGAGGCCGCCTGCGATATCCTCTGCCAGACGCACGATCTCGTAGGGGAAGCGGGTCACATTCTGCTTGCAGACATTGGCCAGCAAGAGGTCGATCTGATAGTTGCCCGCGCGGGTCTTGAACCCCTCTGCGGAGCAGGCGATGCCGCAGCAGTAGAGGGTCTCGTTGAGATGGGTCATCTCAATGAGCTTATCTTTGATGTGGGATGCCTTCTGCGCGCCGTTATATTCCGCGGCAAGAGCGGCAGCGCCGATGACCACATCGCCTACGCCTACCTTGCAGCCGCCGTAGCTCTGGCGGTGATAGCCTGCAAAGCGCTCTACCATCATGCCGGCAAATTCATATTCGCCGTTGAGGAAAATGTATTCATTGGGGATAAACACATGGTCCAGCACCACCAGCGCTTCCTGACCGCCGAAAGCCTTGTTGCCAAGGTCGATATCAGCGCCTTCTTCCAGCTTGCGGGTGTCGCAGGACTGGCGGCCGTATACCAAAAAGATGCCGTCAGCATCGGTGGGGCAGGCAAAGGACACAGCGTAGTCCTTATCCGCTTCGCCCATGGCGATGGTGGGCATGAAGATGTGCCAGTGGGAGTTGACAGAGCCGGTCTGGTGGCACTTGGCGCCGCAGACCACGATGCCGTCTTCACGGCGCTCCACCACATGGAGGAACATGTCGGCATCCTTCTGCTGGTGAGGCGCAAGACTGCGGTCACCCTTGGGGTCGGTCATGGCGCCGTCCACCACAAGGTCATTTTCCTGCACGAAAGCAAGGAACTTCTTGAAGTTTTCATGATAAGAAGTGCCGTGTGCTTCGTCGATCTCAAAGGTAGTGGAATAGACGGCGTTAAAAGCGTCCATACCTACGCAGCGCTGGAAGCAGGAAGCGGTCTTCTGACCCAGCAGGCGCTGCATCTTCACCTTCTTCATAAGGTCTTCGGTGCTCTGATGGAGATGGGTGAAGCGGTTGACGGTCTTGCCGGTGAGGCTGCTCTTCACCGTCATGAGATCTTCATACATAGGATCCTGCGCCAGCTCATAGGTCATAGCCACGCAGTTGATGGAAGGACGGATCATGGGATGATCCACCCAGTTTTCGATCTTTTCACCGAACATATATACGCGGGTCTTCAGCTCCCGCAGGCTGTCGATATATTCCTGTGCCGTTTTCAGTGCCATGGTTTAGCCTCCTTATGATTTGCTGCAGTTTTATGGGGAAGGAAAACGCGTGACGCAAGTCACGCGTTTTTCCGGAAGTCAGTCATCCTTGGCAAGCCGCTGATAACTTGCAAGCCGCTCCTGTGCATCACGCTTTGCCTTGGCATACAACTCCTCTGCCTTTTCGGGGAAGGAAAGCTTCAAAGAGGCATAGCGGTTCTGACCCAAAAGGAATGCCTGCAGATCGCCGGTGGGTACCTTGGAATCCAGAGAGAAAGGATTCTTGCCTTCGGCCTTCCGTGTGGGATCAAAGCGATAGAGGTGCCAGTAGCCTGCTTCTACGGCCTTCTTCTGTTCCAACTGGCTCAGACCCATGCCGCATTTCATGCCGTGTTCGATGCAGGGGCAGTAAGCGATGATAAGAGAAGGGCCGGGATAGGCTTCTGCCTCGCGGATAGCTTTGAGCGTCTGATTGGGGTCTGCGCCCATGGCGATCTGTGCTACATAGACATAGCCATAACTCATGGCCATCATGCCCAGATCCTTTTTCTTGGTTTCTTTGCCGCCGGCTGCAAACTTGGCGATGGCTGCTGCCGCAGTAGCCTTGGAGCTTTGACCGCCGGTGTTGGAATAAACTTCGGTGTCCATGACAAGGATATTGATGTCCTTGCCGGAGGCCAGCACATGGTCAAGGCCGCCGTATCCGATGTCATAGGCCCAGCCGTCTCCGCCGAAGGCCCACACGCTCTTTTTGGTGAGGAACTCCGCGTTGTTTCTGATGAAGGAGGCTTCTTCTGCCTCTACGCCTTCCAAAGCAGAGAGAAGACTGTCGCTGACGGAGCGGGAGAAGGCGGCATCTGCGCCCTTTTCCAGATAATCGCGGCAGGCGTCAGCGGCAATACCCTTTTGGAAGAGAGTTTCCACCGCGCTTACCAGCTCGCGCTTGACGGCTTCCTGCCCCAGGAGGTAACCGAAAGCGTATTCGGCGTTGTCTTCAAAAAGGCTCATAGCCCATGCGGGGCCATGACCGTTTTTATCGGTGCAGTAAGGAGAAGAGGGGGTGGAACCGCCGTAAGCGGAAGAACAGCCGGAGGCATTGGTGATGTACATGCGGTCGCCGAAGAGCTGGGTGATAAGCTTGATGTACGGCGTTTCACCACAGCCGGCGCAAGCGCCGGAGAATTCGAAATAGGGTTTTGCAAACTGAGAAGCTTTTACCGTCTTGCTGCTGACGGCATCCTGCTTGATCTCCACCGTTTCCACGGCATAGGTCCAGTTTTTGCTTTCGGGAAGCTGGCTCTCCAGACTTTCCATGGAAAGCGCTTTATCCTTGGCAAGGCAGACATTGACGCAGCTGCCGCAGCCGGTGCAGTCATAAGGGGAAACCTGCAGGCGGTATGTGTAGCCGCCGCTTACACCCTTGGCGGGAACGGTGACAAAGCCTGCCGGTTTGTTTGCTTCTTCTCTCTCGCTGAGGAGAATGGGGCGGATGGCGGCATGGGGGCAGACCAAGGCGCACTGGTTGCACTGCAGACATTTCTGCGCATCCCAAACGGGAACTTCCATAGCTGCGCCGCGCTTTTCAAATTTGGAGGTGCCTGCGGGCCAGGTGCCGTCTTCGAGACCGAACTTCTTCATGGTGGAAACGGGAAGGCTGTCGCCTTCCTGGCGGTTCATAACGGCAACCACTTCCTCGATGAAAGCGGGAGCGGTTTTTTCGCAGGGAATGTCCTGCGCGTTTGCCCAGTGAGCGGGAATGGAAATCTCCACAAGGGAATTGATACCGCCGTCAATGGAGGCGTTGTTCATGTCCACTACGGCCTGTCCCTTTTTCTTATAGTATGTCTTGTAGATGGCATCCTTCATTTCGGCAACTGCCGTTTTCATGTCGATAACGCCGGTGAGCTTGAAAAATGCTGCCTGCAAAATGGTGTTGGTGCGGTTTCCGAGCCCCAGTCCGCGGGCAATATCAATGGCGTTGATGGTGTAGAACCGGGCTTTTTTGGCAGCGAGGGCGCGCTTCATGGAAGCGGGCAGATTCTCTTCCAGTTCCTCAGCGTTCCACTGGCAGTTGAGAAGGAATGTGCCGCCTTCCTTGAGGTTTCGCACCATGTCATACTTTTTAACATAACTGGGGGTGTGGCAGGCTACAAAATCCGCTGCGGTGACAAGGTAAGGCGCGCGAATAGGATCCTTGCCGAAACGAAGATGGCTCTGCGTGAGGCCGCCGGACTTTTTGGAGTCATAAACAAAGTAGGCCTGCGAGTAAAGCTCGGTTGCCTTGCCGATGATCTTGATGGAGTTCTTGTTGGCGCCAACGGTACCGTCGCCGCCCATGCCCCAGATCTCTACATTGGTCTGGTCAGCGGGGGCGGTGGAGATCTCTTCGTGGACGGGAAGAGAAGTGAAGGTAACATCGTCTACGATACCCACGGTGAAATCGTGCTTGGGTGCATCGGACTTGAGGTTTTCGAAGACAGCGAGGATCTGACCGGGTGTGGTGTCCTTGGAGGAAAGGCCGTAACGCCCGCCTACGATCTCCATGGGGATATTGCGGCGCTGATAGATGGCGCAGATGTCCTGATAGAGCGGCTCGCCCATGGCGCCGGGCTCCTTGGTGCGGTCCAGCACGGCGATGCGGCGGCAGGAAGCGGGGACGGCGGCAAGGAAATGCTCAGCGGAGAAGGGACGGTAGAGGTGCACATTGATAAGACCCACCTTTTCGCCCTTGTTCAAAAGGTAATCCACCACTTCTTTGGAGGTCTCCGCGGCGGAACCCATGAGAACGATCACGCGTTCTGCGTCAGCGGCGCCGTAGTAATCAAAAAGACGGTAATCGCGGCCGGTAAGGCGGCTGATATCTTTCATGTAGCCTTCTACCACGGCAGGGATGGAGGCCACCTTTTCGTTGCAGGCTTCCCGGCACTGGAAGAAAATATCGGGATTGACAGTGGTGCCGCGGGTAGCGGGATGCTCGGGATTGAGACTGTTGCGGCGGAAGGCGGCAAGAGCATCCGTATCGACCAGAGGACGCAGATCTTCGTAGTCCAGCGCCTCGATTTTGTTGATCTCGTGAGAGGTGCGGAAGCCATCAAAGAAATGGAGAACAGGCATCCGCGCGCGGATGGCAGACAGATGGGCAACGGCGCCAAGGTCCATGACCTCCTGCGGGGAGGAAGAGGCCAGAAGCGCAAAGCCGGTGTTGCGCACGCCCATTACATCGCTGTGGTCACCGAAGATAGAGAGCGCGTGGGCGGAAAGGGTGCGGGCGGAAACATGGAACACACCGGGGAGCATTTCGCCGGCGATCTTATACATGTTGGGGATCATCAGCAGCAGACCCTGAGAGGCGGTATAGGTGGTGGTCAGGGCGCCGGATTGCAAAGAACCGTGGACGGTGCCTGCGGCGCCGCCTTCCGACTGCATTTCCACTACCTGCACGCTTTGGCCAAAGAGATTTTTCTTGCCGTTGGCAGCCCATTCATCCACGTGTTCTGCCATGGGGCTGGAAGGGGTGATGGGGAAAATGCCTGCTACTTCCGTGAAAGCATAAGAGATATAGGCGGCGGCTTGATTGCCGTCCATGATTTCAATTTTCTTGGGCATGGTGTTCCTCCTCAAAAGGGTCAGTTGTCAATGTCTGCAAGGGCGCGGTGAACAGCGATGAAGGCGCGGTCGCGTTTGGCAAGAGCTTCGGCATCCTTGCCGTCAGAGTAGTCATAGAAACCGTCACAGTTGGAAACACCCAGCTTGCCGGCTTCATATGCCTCTTTCAGGATCTTGGGCACGCCGCCGTCATTGCAGAGAGCGTCGAACATATAGCTGCCCACATGGTTGAAAATGTGAATGCCGCCAAAGTCTACGGTTTCGAAGGGGCCGATGCAGGCATAGCGCATGCCCAGACCGTATTTCATAACATTATCCACATCCTCCAGACTTGCGTAACCCTGCTCCACACAGTAGCAGGCCTCGCGGAGGCAGGCGTATTGCAGGCGGTTGAGGATAAAGCCGGTAGGATCCTTATACACGCGGACAGGCTTTTGCTCAAGGCTCAGAGCGACATCATACACGGTCTGCAGCACTTCTTCCGAGCTTTCCGCGCCAGCGATGATCTCCACAAGAGGGATGAGATGGGGAGGATTCACCCAATGCATGCCGCAGAAACGGGAAGGATCCTTCACGGATTTTGCGATCTCTGTGATGGACATGCCGGAGGTGTTGGAGCAGAGAACGGCGTCCGGCTTGCAGACGGCAGAGAGTTCGGAGAAGAAAGTGTGCTTGACTTCCATGTTTTCAGCTGTGGCTTCCAGCACGAAGTCTACCTCGGGGAAATATTCCTTGGAAGTGGTCATGGTGATGGCGTCCATAATGGCGGCGGATTCCGCTTCGGTGAGGGAGCCTTCTTTTACCTGGGTTTCCAGATTGATGGTGATGAGCTTCTTGGCTTTTTCCAGAGAAGCATCGAAAATATCATAGAGGATGACACGGTAGCCGTGTTTTGCGAAGATCTGAGCAAAGGAAGAGCCCATGGCGCCGGCACCGGCCATCATAACGGTGTGGATTTCTTTCTGAGAAAACATATGCATTTCCTTCCTTTTATTTTATTTCAGGATCGCGCCCTGATCGGCAGAAGATGCCATGCGGGCATACATGCTAAGATAGCCCTTTGGGATGTCCAGTTCGGGAGGTGTCCACTGCTGGCGGCGGCGCTGCAGCTCATCTTCTTCCACATGGAGCGTCAGCGTTCCGGCATTCACATCGATCTCTACCGTATCTCCGTCGCAGACCAAAGCGATGGTACCGCCTTCGGCGGCTTCGGGGGAGATGTGACCTACAAAGCAGCCGTTGTTTGTGCCGGAGAAGCGTCCGTCTGTGACAACGGCGGTGGATTTGGCAAGGCCCTGGCCGTAGAGATATTTCATGGACTTGTACATTTCACGCATACCGGGGCCGCCCTTGGGACCTTCGTAGCGGATGACTACTACGGTGCCCGGGGCGATCTCGCCGTTGAGGATGGCGTCGTTTGCGGCTTCTTCTCTGTTAAAGACCCGGGCGGGACCGGTGAAATGCCGCAGCTCAGGGGCATAAGCGCCGGGCTTGGTGACAGCGGAAAGCGCCGCAAGGTTCCCCTTGAGAACAGCTACGCCGCCGGTGGGTTGATAGGCGTTTTCGCGGGAGCGGATCAGGTCGGTGTTCTCACTGTGAATGGAGGTGTATTCTGCCAGATTTTCCGCCACGGTTTTGCCGGTGCAGGTCATGGCACTGCCGTCAATAAGATCTTCCAGACAGCGCATTGTGCGGGGGATGCCGCCGGCTTTGTAGAAATCTTCCATGCTGTAAGCTGAGGAGGGATTTACCTTTACCAGAATGGGGGTGGTATGGTACTGTTCGGCAAAGATGTCCATCACGCGGATGGGGAGCTCGGCTTCGTTGGCAATGGCGCTCAGATGCAAAGCGGCGTTGGTGGAACCGCTGGTGGTCTGAACGATGCGAATGGCGTTGCGAATGGCCCGCTCGTCAATAACATCCCGGGCGCGAATGTTCTTTTCTACAAGCTCGCAGATCTTGCGGCCGGATTCATAGGCGGCCTGACGACGCTGGGCATATACCGCGGGGATCAGGGCGCTGCCGGGCAGGCTCATGCCCAAAGCTTCGGTAACACAGCCCATGGTGTTGGCAGTTCCGTAAAAAGAGCAGCTGCCGCAGCCGGGACAGCACATGTTTTCCACGCATTTGAGTGTTTCTTTGGAGATCTTTCCGGCCTTGTACATGCCGAGGGCTTCGTCGTTGGAGGTGGCGTCGGAGGCGCGGCCATCAAAGGGATCGCCATCGAGCATGGGGCCGCCATTGACCACAATGGCGGGGATGTTGAGCCGCGCGGCGGCCATCAGCATGCCGGGCACGATCTTATCGCAGGAGGCAAGGAGCACAAGACCGTCCAGACGATGAGCGCGGGCTTCGATCTCTACGGAGTTGCAGATCACCTCGCGGGAGGGGAGAATGTATTTCATTCCGTCGTGCCCGTTGGCGATGCCGTCACAGGCGGAGATCACGCCGAAATGCACCGCGGTGCCGCCGGCACGGTAGATGCCTTTCTCCACGAAGGAGGCCAGCTCTTTCAGGTTATAGTGGCCTGTTACCAGTGTGGACCAGGAGTTGGCAATGCCGATGACAGGGCGATTGGTGAGCTCGTCATCCGTATAGCCCATGGATTTAAAAAGTGAACGGCTTTCTCCGCCGTGTTCACTCATAAGTAGTTCTGCGCTTTGAAACATGCTATCATCCTTTCTTTGCTGACAACGATTGACAATTGTGGATAAACTGATTACAATATGAAAGAACACAAGAGTTTTAGGATCTTTGTCCTAA
The DNA here is from genome assembly GCA_017396725.1 of Oscillospiraceae bacterium. The sequence goes on along the minus strand of JAFQLA010000285.1, from coordinate 6,594 downwards.
ATCTTTTTTTATTTTCCTGTGTCGTTAAAGGAGTGGATTCCATGCCTAGACGAACTTTTTGCGGCGATGCTGCCGCACAGATTTTTGAAGAGCTGGCTGCTGAGAACAGAAAGCAGATCGCTGAGCAGCTTTTTGAAAAATTGAGGGATGCCATTTTAAGCGGCGCGCTTCCTCCCGGCTATGTTTTTCCCAATGAAAATGAGCTTTGTCAGAAGCTGAATATCGGCCGCAGCAGCTTGAGAGAGGCGTATTCTCCTCTTGAAACGCTGCAGCTTATCACTCGCAGCAAATCCGGCACCTATGTAAACGAACCCAGTCGGATCCGGAACAGCATGAACTTTGAAGCCATCGCGCATCATACCAATGTGCAGAATCCGGTGGAATACCGTCAGATTGTGGAGATCGGCGTTGCCAAGAGCGCAGCTGCCAAGGCCACGGCAAAAGATGCGGAATACCTTGAAAGTATCGTGCAGCAGATGGAGTCTGCTGAAAATGATCCGGCTATGCTGTCCCAACTGGACTTTGATTTTCATTCTTATCTCGTTCGTATTACCAGCAATGAACTTTTGGTCATTGCCTTTAATACGATCCGAAGCGTGTATGAGGATTTTACGGAGTCTGTGTTTGAAAAGGGTTATTTTTCCGATTCACTGGTGGATCACCGCAACATTATCCGCGCGCTGGGGGAAATGACCCTGAGCTTGCCGGAAATATGATGCAGCAGCACCTGTGCCATGTAGAAACTTTCCGCAGTAAGGAATATGGAAATGAGAATAGCCGCTGAGCGGCTATTCTTTTTTTGCGCAAAATCCTCCGGTTACCCCGGAGGATTTTGCGCATATAGAGAGATTATTTCTTTTCCTTAATAAGGCGGAGGACCTTATCAGGAGAGGCGGGCAGAGATTCCACCACAACGCCGACAGCGTCATAAATGGCGTTGATAATGGCGGGTGCCTGGGTGTCTACCACCATTTCGCCGCAGCCCTTTGCGCCGAAAGGACCAACGGGGTCATAGTTTTCATAGAAGGTGGTTTCCACGCGTTCGGGAGCATCCAGGAAGGTGGGAACGATATAGTCGGTGAAGTTTGCGGCATAGGTGTTGAGCTCATTGGGGAAGTTGGGAGCCAGATCTTCAAAGAGCGCCATGCCGATACCCATCACATTGCCGCCTTCTACCTGAGAAAGGGCCTGCGTGGGGTTGATAACTGTACCCATATCATAGCAGTTGAAGATGTTGACCACGCGAACCATACCGGTTTCATCGTCTACTTCTACATCTACTACACAGGAACCGTATGCCAGAACCTTCTTCTGGTTGGTAGCGCCGGTTTCGGGATCACGGGGACCTGCCACTTCGGGCAGGAAGCCGCCGCGGCCGGTAAGCAGCACGCCGCCATAGATGGTAGCGCCTGCGATTTCGGGGATGGTCATGCCCTTTTCGGGATCAGCGGTGACGAAGGTGCGGCCTTCGGCATAGCTCATTTCATCCTTGGTAACACCGAACTTGCCGGCTACAAAATCCTTGAACTGGTCAATGAGATCGTTGGCAGCAGCGATGATAGCATTACCAACCACCACGGTGGAACGGGTGCCGGCGGTATCCATGCTGAAGGCTGCATTGTCGGAGTCACGGTTGTCAAAGTTCATTCTGTCCACACCGATGCCCAGAGCTTCGGCTGCGATCTGAACAGCAACATTCTTGATGCCCTGACCCATTTCGCAGGAGGCGTTGGAAACATCGATGGTGCCGTCAGGCTTCATACGCAGGGTTACGAGATCGGGGTCACCGCCGCCGTCAAAGCCGGAGGGATAGAAAATAGTGGAAACGCCGCGTCCTTTACGGATCATTTCGCCACCTCCTTGGAACTCATCTTCATGTATTCTTCATCCAGAGGCAGGTCTGCCATCTTGGCAACACCCTGCATGGTCTCGATGGTGGATACAGCGCGCAGGAGATTACCGATGTGGCCGTAGTCACCTTCGTGGAATGCGTTGATCATGCGGATCTCAGCGGGGCTCTTGCCGCAGGCGCGGGCTACCTTGTCCAGATGAACCTGCTCTGCGAACTGGCCGATGTTTACGCCGAAGCCGCGGCGGGAGCCGCTGGGCATCTTGTTGGTATAAACCATCTGGGAATCAATGGCCAGATTTTCGATCATGTTGGGGCCGGCTACCAGATTTGCGTTCTTTTCGGTAGCATAGAGACCCAGTTCGGTGAAGGAACCGCAGTCGTGAATGACCTTCATTTCACGGGCCACGATCTTACCGTCCTTGGTCACGCCGTCCTTGATGTAGAACACCCAGGGAGTCTGGATAACGGTGAACATCATCTGTTCTTCACGGGTCAGCTGATAGCGCACGGGCTTGCCGGTTTTGAGAGCCAGCAGACCTGCGATATGGTCGGTGGCAACGCTGTTGCCCAGACCGAAGCTGCCGCCGATGGTGTTGCCAACGAACTTTACCTTGTTCATGGGAAGACCGAATACATTGACCAAGTCACCCATGGTGAAGTAGAGACCCTGTGCCTTGCTGTGGAGCACCAGCTTTCCGCTTTCATCCACATAAGCGAGAGTGGAAGTGCATTCAATGGGAGCATGCTTCTGGCAAGGAGTGGTGTAGCGGCCTTCTACGATGTAGTCGGCTTCGGCAAAGCCCTTTTCCACATCGCCGCGGCGGATGCGGCGCACGGGAGAGGTGCCGTCAAACATATGGACATTGCCCTCGGGGCGAACCTGAGGAGCGTCAGGCTTAAGAGCTTCTTCGGGATCAAAAACTGCGGGCAGTTCTTCGTATTCCACCTTGATCTTAGCCAGAGCATCCAGCGCGGCTTCCTTGGAAACGGCTGCAACGGCTGCTACGGGCTGGCCGCGATAGCGGGTGATCTCTTCTGCCAGCACATGGTTGTCGGGAACCATGGCGAAGAGATTGTGCTTAAGATCCTGACGGGTGATGACGGCATGAACGCCGGGCATCTTCTTGGCTTCGCTAACGTCCAGCGATTTGATGCGAGCCTTGTGATAGGGGCAGCGCAGCACCTTGGCGGTCAGGGTGCCGGGCATCTTCACGTCGCTGACGTAGATGGTGCGGCCGGTAACGTGGCCGAGGCCATCGTATTTCGGCACAGATTTACCTACGCTTTTGAACATTACTCCACACTCCCTTCCGGCAGGGGGCCATATTCGCCGTTGGCGACAGCCATCACTGCCTGTGCGTACTTTTCATAGGAACCGCAGCGGCAGATGTTACCGCTGAGTGCTTCCTTCAGCTCTGCCATGGTGGGCTTGGGATTTTTCTTCAGGAATGCCACGGCTGCCATCACCATACCGGGGGTGCAGTAACCGCACTGAGGAGAGCCGTTATCATAGAAAGCCTGCTGAACAGGATGCAGACCTTCAGCGGGGGTGATGCCGTCCAGTGTGACAACGCTCTTCCCTGCCACGGTCATTGCCAGCACGCAGCAGCTCTTCACAGCCTCGCCGTCCAGATGTACGGTGCAGGCGCCGCAGTCGCCGCGGTTGCAGCCGCACTTGGGGCTGGTGAGGCCGATCTCGTCGCGCAGCAGCTCAAGGAGCGTCCATTCGGGCTTCACGGCAACTTCCACAGGAATGCCATTGAGATTAAAAGCAAGAATTTGTTTCATGGTGCGTCCTCCTCTCAAACGTTTGCCGCAGCCAGAACTGCGCGAGCAGCCATAACAGGTGCGGTTTCCTTGCGGTACCATGCGGTGGCGCGGATATCGTCGATGGGAGCAAGAACGTCAGTTACCTTTGCCATAGCAGCCTTTACGTTTTCTTCCGTCAAAGCCTTGCCGATAAGTTCGGCGGCAGCAGCTTCACAGACCTTTGCGGTGGGAGCGGCGCTGCCCACAGCAACGCGTGCCTTGGTGCAAACACCGTCAGCCACTTCCACATAAGCGGCAGCATTGATAACGGAAAGACTTTCAGCAGCACGGCGGCCCAGCTTGGCAAAACCGCTCTTGCAGCTGCCGGGATAGATCTTGATGGCGGTGAGCACTTCGCCCTTTTCAATGGCGGTAGCGCCGGGGCCGGTCATAAAATCAGCCAGCTTCACGGTGCGCTTGCCTGCCTTGCTTTCCAGCACCACTTCGGCATCCAGAACCAGAAGCGCGGGCACGGTATCAGCGGCGGGAGAAGCGTTCATGATGTTGCCGCCGACAGTAGCGGTATTGCGGATAGCAAAACCTGCCAGATTGTCGCAGGCTGCGCAAAGAGCCTTTGCCTTTTCACGCAGCAGGCAGCTGTCCTGAATGTCAACGATGCGGGTGGTGGCACCGATCACGATGGCATCGCCATCTTCACAGATGCCGGAAAGGCCCAGTTTTGCCAAAGAGACGATTGCGAGGGGGGCTTTCGTTTCGTAGGGGATCTGGTCGCGCTCGGCATTGATGCGGGGCACCAGATCCGTGCCGCCGGCCAAGAACTTCACTTCCGCGTCAGCCTGAGCGGCAACGTCGAAAAGTTCAGCCATGGATACCGGCGCATAAAACCGATACTCTCTCATTTCAAATTCCTCCTCAATTACTTCTTAGCGAAAACAGACTTGCTGAAGTCGTAATTTTCGCTGCCATCGGGATAACGATAGCGGCCCTTGTCCTTGTCTGCGGGATAGTTGAAGCGGCCGCCGCAGCGCATGATCATGGTCTTGATTTCGGGGGTGTTTTCGGAAACGATGCGTTCAAACTGACGAACCAGCAGGTCGGGATCGCCGGCGGTATTGGCCCAGTTATCGTAATGGTCGGGCAGCAGAACCTTTGCCTTGAGGACCTGACCCAGACGAGCGCAGTCATAGGGAGGCATCTTGTCGGTGGCGCCGGGTGCGTTGGAACCCATGTCGAAGATGGCAACATCGATGTCATACTTCTGGGCGATGGCGATATAGCCGTCATGATACCAGGTATCACCCATGAAGAGGATATTACCGCCACTGGTCTTGAAGAGGAAGCAGCAGGCTGCTTCTTCGAAGGGCAGCAGTACATCGCCTTCGCCGGTCTTGATGGCGGTCTGGTCATAGCAGATCAGGAAGTCTACTTCAGCGCCCTTTACCTTTACGGATTCACCGACCTTGGCAACTACGATGCGTTCATCGGGAACGCCGAAGCCCTGCAGCTTCTTAGCTGCTACGGGAGGAGCGTAGTAGGGAGCGTCGGTGGTGGCCAGAGTGGCCTTTACAGCATAGAGATCGCAGTGGTCCTGATGTGCGTGGGTGCAGAATACACCGTCGATATGCTTGAATTTCCAGGGGTCGATGACCTGGGGATTCAAACGGATCCAGTTGATGCTGTCAGCACCGGCCTGCTTGCAGACGCCGCAGTAATAAAGTTCGGTATACATGGAGGGGCCGCAGTACTGGTCCAGCAGGAAAATGCCGCCTTCATCGGTCTTGATGACCCAGGAGGGGCCGCCGCACCACCAAAGGCTTACCTGACCCTTGGGAACTTCATAGTTTTCGATTTCCTGGTTGAGGAAGCTGCCCCATTCAGGGAAGGTATCCTCAAGCCACTGAGTGCGATCCATGGGATGGTTCTGGTTTACATACATGCCGGAGATGATACCCCGTCCGTCAGTTTTGGGAACATTATTAGCCATAGCGCATTCTCCTCTCAAATCAATATGTGTTCATTATGTATGTTGTCGGACATCATATATTAGAATTGTACTTCCTTGTCTTGTGTAATTCAATTCACAAAACCAATAAATATTCCTGCCTATTTTGTGCGTTTAGTCCAAAAATCCTTGTATTTTGTTAAGAATATCGGTTTGTTTTTGACAAATCGACGATTTTCGGCAGGTTTTTTCAATGGAACAGACCGGGAATTTTCTGCCCTGAAATGCACCTTAATAGAGGGAATGCCGGAAAAAGGAGCTTTGTTGACATAGAAAAAGCCACATGTTACAATGTGGCGGGATTTAAAACTAGCGGCGGCCAGCTTGCCGGGCGCGGCTATTCTGACGGGGAGGTTTTTATGTTTTCTTATATCTGGCCCATCGCGCTGGTAATTTTCTGCAACACCCTCTATCAGGTCTGCGCCAAGGCCACCCCGCAGGGTATCGATCCCTTCGCCTCCCTCACGGTGACTTACGGTGTGGGCGCCATCGCCTCCGCCATTGCGTATTTTGCCCTCAATAAAAACGGCAACCTTTTCAAAGAATATGCCCAGCTGAACTGGGCGCCCTTCGTTTTCGGCCTTGTGCTGCTGGGGCTGGAGGTTGGCTTTATCTATGCCTACCGCGCAGGCTGGCAGGTGAGCATGGCCACCATCGTGCAAAGCTCCATCGTGGCGGTGGCGCTGATCTTTATCGGCTATCTCTTTTATCATGAGGCCATCACCTGGAACAAGGTGGCGGGCATTATCATCTGCCTTGCGGGTCTCGTTCTTATCAACAAGTAAAAAGAAAAGAAAAAGCACGCTGCTTTAAGGCGGCGTTCCATAGGGATTTATCCGGTTTTGCCCGGATCTTTTCCCCCGCAGGCATACCATTCGTCCTTGAAATACACAAAGTATTCCTGCGTCCTCATGGAACACCTGCGAGAAAAAATCTTTCGCGCAAAACTGCATAGCACTTCAAAAAGAAG
>JAFQLA010000284.1 GCA_017396725.1 Oscillospiraceae bacterium | reverse complement strand
GGTCAGCGTGGTGCTTGGCACCCGCTCAGCGGTTTTCGCGCCGCTGGAAAATATCGGCCTCATCATTCTCGATGAGGAGCAGGAGAGCAGCTATCAGTCGGAAAATGCCCCCCGCTATCACGCGCGCGACATTGCCAAATTCCGCTGCGCCCAGTCCGGCGCGCTGCTGCTTCTGGGTTCCGCCACCCCTGCCATTGAAAGCGCGTATTTCGCGCGGAAGGGGGACTACCGTCATTTCCGCCTTACCGCCCGCTATAACCGACAGGCGCTGCCCCGTGTGATCCTTTCCGACATGCGAAAGGAACTGAGAAACGGGAACGACGGACTCATCGGCGCGGAGCTGAAAGAAGAACTTACCAAAAATCTGGAGCGGGGCGAGCAGAGCATTCTCTTTTTGAACCGCCGCGGCAACAGCCGCATGCTGCTTTGCGGCGAATGCGGCGCGGCGCCAGAATGTCCCCGCTGCAGCATCCCCCTCACATACCATTCCGCCAATGGCCGCCTTATGTGCCATTACTGCGGCCACTCTCAAAAGGCGGAAGAAAACTGTCCCCATTGCGGCGGCGCCATCAAGCGCGTGGGCTGCGGCACCCAGAAGGCGGAAGATGAGCTGCGCGCTCTTTTCCCGGAGGTGAAGATCCTCCGCATGGATGCCGATACCGTCAATGCCTCTCACCGCCATGAGGAGATCTTTGAGACCTTTAGCAAAGAAAAGATCCCCATTCTCCTTGGCACCCAGATGGTGGCCAAGGGGCTGGACTTTTCCGATGTGACGCTGGTGGGCGTGCTTTCCGCTGACCAGTCGCTGTATGTGGATCATTACCGTGCCGCCGAGCGCACCTTCAGCCTTTTGACGCAGGTGGTGGGCCGCGCGGGCCGCGGTGGGAAGGAAGGCCGGGCAGTGATCCAGACCTTTACCCCCGAAAACGATGTGATCCTTCTTGCCGCGCGGCAGGAGTACGACGCGTTTTTTGAATCCGAGATCCGCATGCGCCGCGCGAGAAAATACCCGCCCTTTGCCGACCTTTTCACCGTGACGGTGACGGGGGAGGAGGAAATGAAAACGGCACGGGTCTGCGCCGAACTCAAAAGCGCCATGGAAACGGCGCTGCAGCTTCGCCAATTCGCAGAGCTTGCGCTTTCTATCCTTGGGCCTGCGCCCGCGGCGGTGGTGAAGGTGAATAACCGTTACCGCTACCGCCTTGTGATCACGGGGCACAATGACAAGCCCACACGGGATTTCCTCAGCCACTATGTGAAAGCATTTTATAACAACAAAGAAAACCGCGGTCTGCAGCTGCTTATCGATTGCAACGCAGCCGATTAATCCAAAGCAAAAGAGGTAAGAATATGTCTGTTAAAAGAATTATGGAAGTTGGCCGTGACGATTGCCTTTTCAAGGTTTGCCACAAGGTGACCAATTTTGATAAGCGCCTGCACCATCTGCTGGACGATATGATCGACACGCTGGAAGATTCCGGCGGCGTGGGTCTTGCCGCGCCCCAGATCGGCATTATGCGCCGCGTGGCGGTGGTGCTCAACGAGGAAGATGAGATCATTGAACTCATCAACCCCGAGATCGTCTGCACCGAAGGCGAGCAGGAAGGCCCCGAGGGCTGTTTGAGCCTGCCCGGCAAGTTCGGCATGGTGAAGCGCCCCATGAAGGTGCGCGTCCGCGCGCAGGACCGTGACGGCAACGAGTTTGAGGTGGAAGACGAAGGTCTTACCGCCCGCTGCTTCTGCCATGAGATCGAGCATCTGGACGGCATCGTCTACAGTGTCCACTGCGATCATTTCCTGACCCAGGAAGAACTGGAAGCTTACTACGCACAGTTCGAAGAAGAAGAGGAGGAATAAGCCATGCGCATCCTTTTCATGGGTACGCCGGATTTCGCCGTTGCCTCTTTGAAGGCGCTGGTGGAAGCAGGTCACGAGATCTGCGGCGTTTTCACCCAGCCCGATAAACCCAAAAACCGCGGCATGAAGATGACCTTTTCCCCTGTGAAGGAATACGCCCTCTCTCAGGAGCTGGAAGTCTATCAGCCTTTGAAGATGAAAGACGGCACCGCTTTTGAGCTGGTGAAGAGCCTTGCTCCCGAGCTCATCGTGGTGGCGGCTTACGGCCGCATCCTGCCTGAGGATATTCTGAATTTCCCCAGATACGGTTCCATCAATGTCCATTCCTCCATTCTCCCCAAGTACCGCGGCGCGGCGCCTATCAACTGGGCCATCCTCAACGGGGAAGAGGAAACGGGCGTTACTATTATGTATATGGCCAAGGAGCTGGACGCAGGTGATATCCTCCATGTGGCAAAGACCGGGATCGATCCTGAGGAAAATGCCCAGACCCTTACCGCCCGCCTTGCAGACCTTGGCGCCGGTGCGCTTCTGGAAACCGTGGAAATGCTGAAAAACGGCACCGCGCAGCGCACGCCGCAGGATCATGACGCTCACACTTACGCGCCCATGCTTTCCAAGGCCCTTTCTCCCGTGGATTGGAACCGCGGCGCCCGTGAGATCTGCGATCAGATCCGCGGCCTGATCCCCTGGCCCTGCGCCTCCTGCGAGATCGCGGGAAGACAGTTCAAGCTTTTCCGTGCCAAGGCAGGGGAGAGTTCCTCCGCCGCTCCCGGCACGGTGCTTTGCGCCGATAAAAACGGCATCGTGGTTGCCTGCGGCAAGGGCGAGAGCCTTGTGATCCTTGAGCTGCAGGAAGCCGGCGGCAAGCGCCTGGCTGCTGCCGATTATCTGAGAGGCCATCCCATCAACGTTTAATTGAAAGGTTTTGTATGAACTATAACGATTCCTTCTTTTACGCCAATACCGTATATATCCTGCTGCTGATCCCTGTGCTGATCCTCACGTTTTACGCTCAGGCACAGGTGAAAGGGAACTTCCACAAATATAGCGGCGTTGTAAACCGCCGCCATATGACGGGGGCGGACGCGGCACGCGCTGTGCTGCAGGCCAACGGGGTTTTCAATGTGACGGTCACCACCACGCCCGGTGAGCTGACGGATCATTACGATCCCCGCACCAACACCATCCGCCTCTCCGAATCCGTTTACAACGCACCCACCATTGCCGCCGTCGGCGTTGCCGCCCATGAGGCGGGCCACGCGGTGCAGTATGCCACGAATTACGGCGCCATCCGCCTGCGGCAGGCCATTATCCCCATCACCCAGTTTTCCAGCAAGTTCGCTATGCTTGCCATTATGCTGGGTCTTGTGCTGTACTGGAACTCTCTTTTCGCCATCGGCATTATCCTCTTCAGTGTGCTGACGCTTTTCCAGCTTATCACCCTGCCCGTGGAATTCAACGCTTCCCGCCGGGCTGTGGAGGCCATCGGCGGGGCCATGCTTCTGGATGAAGAAGAGATGCGGGGCGCCAAGAAGGTGCTCAAAGCGGCTGCCCTTACCTATGTGGCGGCGCTCCTTTCCTCCGCGGTGCAGCTTTTGCGCTTTGTGCTGATCTTTATGAGCCGCAGCGGCGGAAGCAGAAGGAGAAGATGAGCATGAAGAAAACTGCCCGCGATACGGCTCTTTCTGTGCTTACCGCCTGCCGAAAGGAAGGCGCGTGGTCGGACGGGAGCCTGAAAAACGCCATTAAAAATAACGGCCTGTCCTCCCGTGACGCGGCGCTGGCTACCCACATCTGCTATGGCGTGCTGCAGAACAGAAGTCTTTTGGATTTCTACATTTCTCAGTACTGCACCCAAAAGGCGGAAAAGCTCCAGCCCACGGTGCTGGATATCCTCCGCATCGGCGCCTATCAGATGATCTTCATGGATAAGATCCCCCACAACGCCGCGGTGAACGAGGCGGTGGAGATGACCAAGCGCAGCGAGTGCAAGAAGGCCTTCGGCCTTGTGAACGCGGTGCTGCGGAAAATCTCTGCCAATGTTGACCGATTACCCGAGCTTCCCAAGGACAGTAAAGCGGATTACCTTGCCCTCAGATACAGCCATCCCAAGTGGCTGGTGGAGCGGATTTTGGGTATTTTGGGTGAGCAAGAGGCGGAGGAATACCTTGCCTGCTGCAATGAACCCGTACCCATGACGGCTCAGGTCAACACCCTTCGCACCACCCGGGATAAGCTTTTGACGGAATTGCACCGTGAGAATATCACCGCCGAGGCGCACCCCTATCTGGAGAGCGCTTTTCAAGTGACGGGCAGCGGCAATCTGGAGACCCTCGCGGCTTTCCGGAACGGGGAATTCACCGTGCAGGATACCGCCTCCCGCCTTGCGGTGATGGCGGCAGATCCCAAAGCGGGGGATAAGGTTCTCGACGCCTGCGCCGCACCCGGCGGCAAGTCCTTTGCCGCGGCCATGCTGATGGAAAACGAGGGCAGCATCCTCTCCTGCGATATCCATCCCCACAAATTGAAACTCATCGAAAACGGGGCAAAACGCCTCGGCATCCATATCATCGAAACCGCCCTTGCCGACGGCAAGGTGAATCAGGAAGAGTTTGCGGACGCCTTTGATGTGGTGATCTGCGACGCGCCCTGCTCGGGCCTTGGCATCATCCGCAAAAAGCCGGATGTGCGCTACAAGGATCCCGTGGCGCTGAAGGGTCTGCCCGCCATTCAAAAGGCGATTTTGGAAAATGTCTCTTCCTATGTAAAGCCCGGCGGCACGCTGCTCTATTCCACCTGTACCATCCTTCCGGAAGAAAACGAAGAGGTGACGGAGGAATTTCTCCATAACCACAGCGACTTCACCCGCGAGATCTTTACGCTCCCCGGTGTGGGAGAGGTGTGGGGTCAGGTGACGCTGTGGCCCCAGCGCTACGGAACGGACGGTTTCTATATCTGCAAGATGCGCAGAAATGAGAAAGGTTAAACTATGATCGACATCAAATCCCTGAATCTTGAAGAGATCACCGCTCTTATGAAAGAGCTGGGTGAGCCGGCTTTTCGCGGAAAGCAGGTTTTCGTCTGGCTGCACAAGGGCGTGGAGAGCTTTGACGAGATGACCAACCTCTCCAAGGGTCTGCGGGAAAAGCTGAAGGAAAAGTGCCTTTTGGAGGTGCCCTTCCAGGCCCGCAAGCAGGTCTCCAAAATGGATGGCACCATCAAATACCTTTGGGAGCTGGGAGACGGCAACTGCATCGAGTCCGTTCTCATGCAGTATAAGCACGGCAACACCGTCTGCATTTCCTCTCAGGTGGGCTGCCGCATGGGCTGCGCTTTCTGCGCTTCCACCATCGCCGGCAAGGTCCGTGACCTGACGCCTGCCGAGCTTATCGACCAGGTGATCTTCGTGCAGAAGGATTCGGGGCTGCCCATTTCCAATATCGTGCTCATGGGCATCGGCGAACCCATGGATAACCTGGATAATGTACTTAAATTCCTTGAGCTTGTGAACCATGCCGACGGACTCAACATCGGCATGCGCCATATTTCTCTTTCCACATGCGGCGTGATCCCCGGCATCGAGCGGTTGGCGGAGCTGGGACTGGGCCTGACCCTTTCCGTTTCCCTCCACGCTCCCGATAACGAGACCCGCAGCAAGATCATGCCCGTGAACAAAGCCTACGATGTAGAAAAGCTTTTTGCCGCCTGCCACGCGTATTTCGAGAAAACGGGGCGGCGCATCAGCTTTGAATATGCCATGATCGACGGCGTCAACGATTCCGACGCGCAGGCGGATCTCATCGCAAGAAAGATCCGCGGCATGCCGGGTCATGTGAACCTCATCCCCTTGAACGATGTGGTGGAAAGTCCTCTCAAACCCAGCCGCCGTATTGCCGCGTTCCAGAAACGGCTGGAATCCCACGGCATCACGGCAACCATCCGCCGCAGCCTCGGCGGTGATATTGACGCTTCCTGCGGTCAGCTTCGCAGGAAGGAAATGGAATCCAAAAGAAAGGCGGGAAGCAACGCATGAATATTTACGGCATGACCGATATCGGTCTTGTGCGCAAAGAGAATCAGGATACTTACGGCATTGCGGAAATGCCTGAGATGAACTATGCCGTGGCCGTGGTGTGCGACGGTATGGGCGGCGCCAAAGGCGGTCAGGTGGCAAGCGCTCTCGCGGTAGAGACCTACATAGCTGAGCTTCGTAAGATCCTGACATTTGACATGATGCCCGAGCAGCTGCGGGAAGCTTCTTCCTATGCCGTCTCTCAGGCCAATGCCGCTGTTTACGCCAAGGGGCAGGAGAGTGAGGAACTCTCCGGCATGGGCACCACGCTGGTTTCCGCCATCGCTTATCCCGGCGGCGTTCTTATCAGCAATGTGGGCGACAGCCGTGCCTACAGCATTACCGAAAGCGGCATCCGGCAGATCAGCCGTGACCACTCTCTGGTGGAGGATATGATCGCCCGGGGCGACATCACCGCCGAAGAGGCCCGCCGCCATCCCAATAAAAATGTGATCACCCGCGCGCTGGGCCCTGAAAAGAACATCCAGTGCGACGGTTTTATCCATTCTCTGGAAAGCAAGGAGTTCATCCTCCTTTGCTCTGACGGTCTCGTTGATACCGTCACCGATCAGGAGATCCTCTTTGAGGTCTGGTACAATCAGGATGTGGAATCCTGCCTGGACCGGCTCCTTGCCATCGCCAAAAGCAGAGGCGCGGCGGATAATGTCACCGCTGTCCTTCTGCGCAACGCGTGAGAAAGGGGGCAGGAACTATGGATCAGTATATCGGAAAAATGCTGGATAACCGCTACGAGATCTTAGAGGTCATCGGCCGCGGCGGCATGGCCGTGGTTTATAAGGCCAAGTGCCACCGTCTCAACCGCCTCGTAGCCGTGAAGATCCTAAAAAGTGACCTTGCGCAGGATGACGATTTCCGCCGCAGATTCCACGATGAATCTCAGGCTGTCGCCATGCTGACCCACCCCAACATCGTATCCGTTTACGATGTTTCCAAAAACGGGGATGAAGAGTATATCGTCATGGAGCTTATTGACGGTATCACCCTCAAGCAGTACATGGCAAAGCGCGGCCAGCTGAACTGGCGCGAATCCCTCCATTTCATCACCCAGATCATGAAGGGCCTGAGCCACGCTCACAGCCGCGGCATCATCCACCGCGACATCAAGCCCCAGAACATCATGATCCTCAGAGACGGCAGCGTAAAGGTGACGGACTTCGGCATCGCCTGCCTCTCCAATTCCGCCAATACCCTGACGCAGGAAGCCCTTGGCAGCGTGCATTACATTTCTCCCGAGCAGGCCCGCGGCGAGCGCAGCGACGCAAGAAGCGACATCTATTCCGCCGGCGTGGTGCTCTACGAAATGCTCACCAGCCGCCTGCCCTTTGAAGGGGACAGCGCCGTCAGCGTTGCCATTCAGCACCTGAGCTCCATTCCGCTCTCTCCCCGTGACATCAACCGTGATGTGCCTGAAGCGCTGGAACTCATCTGTATGCGGGCCATGTGCTCCGACATCAACCGCCGCTACGCAAGCGCAGGGGAGATGCTGGGCGATCTGGAAGAATTCCGCAAGGATCCCAATGTGAATCTTCCCATCAACCTCAAGGAGCTCCACGGCGAGGAAACCGTGGAGGAACCCACCGCACCCATCAAGGCAGGCGCCGCGGCAGGCGCAGCCCTTGGCGGACAGAAGGAACATGTGCGGGAATATAACGGCGGCAAGAAGACCTCCCGTCCTGTCCGGGATCCCTACGATTATGAGGAAGAGGAAAGCTCCTCCGGCTGGAAAAAGGGCCTTATGATCGGCGGCATCGTGCTGGCGGCCATCGCCATTGCGGTGCTCCTCTGGAAGCTGGTGCTGGGCACCTTCGGCGGCCCTGTGGACAGCAGCGTTTACACCGTGCCCGATGTCCTCGGCTACACTGTGGAAGAAGCGCTGCAGCTGGAGGAGGTAAAGGATGTCTGGGAGATCGAAGTTCTGGGCAGCCGCGTAAGAGACGATTATGAAGTGGGCGAGATCGTGGAGCAGGATCCCGTAGGCGGCCGCACCAAGAAGACCGACCTTGTGATCCAGGTCTATATCTGCGCCGCCGAAGAGGTGAGCTACATGCCCAGCCTCGAAAATGTGGAGCGGCAGAATGCCGAGATCCAGCTCAGGAATCTCCATCTGGATCTGGATATTAAGTATCAGGACGAAGAGTTCCACGATGAGATCGAAGAGGGCCATGTGATCTCCACGCTGCCTACTGCGGGTACCGAGCTTCACAAGGGCGATACCGTGTACCTCACCGTCAGCAAGGGCCCCGAGATCAAGCCCGTTGCCGTGCCTACGCTGGTAGGTATGCAGCTGGAGCAGGCCAAGAAGCTTCTTACGGAGCTGGGCCTTGACTGGGGCGAGATCACTCCCGTTAAAAACGGCATGCCCGAAGGCGTTGTCATCTGGCAGAGCGTGGAGCCCCCCGAAGAGGTGGACGAAGGCACCAAGATCGAT
>JAFQLA010000283.1 GCA_017396725.1 Oscillospiraceae bacterium | reverse complement strand
TCGCTTACGCGCAGAAGGTGGGCGAGCTGACCAACATGCTGGGCGCGGGCCACATTCTGGTGCAGCGCTTCGGCGATATTCTCGACGGCAAGCGCACCTGGCCCAAGGAACTCAAGCAGTCCAATGTGAAGCCTACGCTTCCCGACGCGGAAGCCGGCGATATCACCGCCGCCATGCCGTACCGCGCCATGACCAACATCATCAACTTCATCAAGGCTATGGACGAAGTCGTGCCCGGTTTTGCGTCTTATGAGACGCTGCTCTATTCTCCCGAGCTGAAGTTCTACTCCAACCGCGTGAAGATGGATACCGACTTCAACACCAATGTGGAAGGCCTCCATTGTCTGGGTGACTCCTCCGGCTGGACCCGTGGCCTCATGATGGCTTCCGTCATGGGCGTGCTCATGGGCCGCAAGATCGCCGAAGAAGGCTAAAATTTCCGGGCATAAGCGTGCCTGCGGCGTCTCATGCTAAGAGCGTGAGGAGGCGGGAGAATGTGCCCATACTGGCAACTGTTCTGCGCCACGGGAAACCCTGTTTTCTACCTTGTTTACAGGGAGATGGCGCAGGAGAGCCGCTGCGCCTTCCGGCCGCGGCGCGACGGATCAAAACCTATGTGATGCGGGATGGTTCCATCCCGCATCACCCTGTTAAGAGGTTTACATAACGACTATGGCAACTGCCTATCAGGTGACAAAAGGTCTGGTTCTGCGGGTGACGGACACCAAGGAAACAGATAAAATACTGACTGTGCTGACCCCTGACATGGGAAAGATCGGCGTGATTGCCAAGGGCGCGCGGCGGAAGGGAAGCCGTGTGGCGGCAGCCACGCAGCTGCTGGTCTATTCGGAGATGACCCTTTATGAGAGCCGCAGCTGGTACATGCTCAATGAGGCTGCCACTATCTCGCTTTTCAACGGTGTGCGGCAGGATGTGGAGCTGCTGGCGCTGGGGTCTTATTTCGCTGAGCTCACCGAAGCGGTGACGGAGGAGCAGATGCCCTCCGGCGAGATCTTATCCCTTGTGTGCAACGCGCTTTATGCTTTGGGCGAACTGAAAAAACCGCCTGAGCTGGTGAAAACGGCCTTTGAGTGGCGGCTATTGAGCCTTGCGGGCTTTGAACCCATGCTGGATGGCTGCGCCCATTGCGGCGGTGAAGCGCAGGATCCCGTGCTGGATGTGGTCAACGGTATTTTGCACTGCCGTGGCTGCGGCGCGGGAGAGCGGGCGCTGAATATGCCCCTTTGCGAGGCGTCTTTGGCGGCGCTTCGCTATATTGTGAACTGTGACGCTAAAAAGCTCTATCGCTTTGAATTGGGGGAAGAGGCGCTTGCCCGCCTTTCCCACGCAGGCGAGGCTTTTTTATCGGCCCAGCTGGAGCGGGGCTTCCGCACGCTGGACTTCTATAAACAGCTTACCGGAAGGTGAGCTTTTGGAGAATGACCATGAACGAAATGTTTGAAAAATCCATTCATACGCTGGAACTGCCCCGGGTGCTTGACCTTTTGCGAGAGCAGTGCGTCAGCGATGCGGCCAAGCGCCGCGCCCTTGAGATCCTGCCTCAGACGGATCGGGACGATGTGCTGCGGCTGCAGGAAGAAACGCAAGCCGCCCGCAGCATGATCGGCGTGCAGGGGGCGCCTCCTTTCGGCGCTATGAAGCCTGTGGCGGAATCCCTGAGCCGTGCGGACCGCGGCGGCATGCTCAATACCCGTGAGCTTCTGGATATTGCCGCCATGCTGACCTCCGCCCGCCGTGTGAAAGAGTATTTTAATGACGATGGGAAGAATCCCACTGTTCTTGATAAGATGTTTTACTCTCTCCACGGCAATAAGTATCTGGAAGAGAAGATCAACCGCTCCATTCTTGATGAGGACACCATCTCCGATATGGCAAGCCCCGAGCTGGGGGATATCCGCCGCCATATGCGTGTGGTCTCATCCAAGAGCCGCCAGATCCTGCAGAAGATCATTTCCTCCACTTCCTACAGCCGCGTGCTGCAGGAAGCCCTCATCACCCAGAGAGACGGCCGCTTTGTGGTGCCTGTGAAGGCAGAGCACAGAAGTGAGCTGCCCGGCCTTGTCCACGATATTTCCTCCAGCGGCGCTACCATTTTCGTAGAACCTATGGCGGTGGTGCAGGCCAATAACGAGCTCAAGGAGCTGGAGGCCAAGGAAAAGAAGGAGATCGACCGCATTTTGCGGGTTCTCTCCGCCGAGTGCGCTTCTTTTCAGAATGATATTTTGTGGGATTACGATGTGCTGGTGCATCTGGATCTCATTTTTGCCAAGGGCCAGCTTTCCTTCAAAATGAATGCCTGCCGCCCCATCATCGGCAAAAGCGGCGGTGTTTATCTGAAAAAGGCCCGCCATCCGCTGCTGGATACCGGCAAGGCGGTACCCATTGATATTGAGCTGGGCCGCGAATTTGATACCCTTATCATCACCGGCCCCAATACCGGCGGCAAGACTGTGAGCCTCAAGACTCTGGGCCTTTTGATCCTTATGACCCAGTGCGGGCTGCAGATCCCTGCCTTTGACGGCAGCGAAGTGAGTAATTTCGCCAATGTGCTTGCCGATATCGGCGATGAGCAGAGCATTGAGCAGAATCTTTCCACATTTTCCGCCCACATGGTGAATATCGTCC
>JAFQLA010000282.1 GCA_017396725.1 Oscillospiraceae bacterium | reverse complement strand
TTATTTCGATAGTCATTTACAAAGAAATATGTTGAAATTAATGTAACCATATTTCTTGAATAAAATGCTAAATCACCAGTTTCTGCTTTTTGGAGTCCACGGCTTCTTCCGCTACTTCCACGCCCACATCATTGCAGTATTCCGTGGGCGTGACCGTCACGCCGCCAAGGAACTTTCTCTCACCGTTTACAAAGAAGACGGTGTCATCCTCTCCGTAACCCGTGATGGAATAGCCCCGTTTCAGCGGGTAAAAATATTCCGCTTCGATCCCTACGCTTTTCAGGGCAGGATAGCGCAAATCTTCTTCCTCTGCCAGCATCTCCTGCAGCACCGCAAGGGACTCCACGCTCTCCGCATTGCCGCCATTCCTAAAAAAGATGGGAAAGAGCAAAATAGTAATAAACCAAAGGAGAAAGATCCCCAAAAACAGCGCCGCAAACCAATCAAAGGTATCGTTGATCAGCGGTTTTCTTTCCTTTTTCATCTTGCGCCTCCTTTTCGGTCAAAGGGGGTAATAGCCTGCTATATGAAAACTGCAGATTTTCTTTGAAGATTTTATCTGCAGTATTTTTCGATATACCGATCCAGCGCCTCAACGATGATCTTTTCCGCCTTTTTGCGGCCTGCCACTTCGCCGATCTCCGTTTCGCTGCCCTCCAGCATCTTGTAAACGGAGAAGAAATGGCTGATCTCGTTGGAAACATGGGCGGGCAGATCGGAAATATCCTCATAGCTATTGTAAGTGGGGTCGCCAAAGGGGATGGCGATGATCTTCTCGTCACCCTCGTCCCGATCCACCATGGTGAGAACACCGATGGGATAGCACTCCACAAGGCTCAAAGGATGGATGCCCTCGCTGCAGAGCACCAGCACATCCAGCGGATCGCCATCCTCCCCCAGAGTGCGGGGGATGAAGCCGTAGTTCGCGGGATAGTGGGTGGAGGTATAAAGGATGCGGTCAAGGCGCAGCGCACCCGTTTCCTTATCCATTTCGTACTTATTCTTGGAGCCTTTTTCGATCTCCACCACCGCCATGAAGCTTTCGGGCCGCACGCGGCTGGGCGCAACATTGTGCCACAAATTCATACTCTCGCCTCCTTGTCTTTTCTCCCCTCTATCTTACCCTATTTTGCCCGCTTAGGCAACCTTTCTTTCTTGTATTGAGGGGCGCAAAGTGCTATAATGTATTAGTTAAAGTAGGATAATAGGCGAATCAGGAGGAATCAGCTTTTGGAACGCGAAAAAGTAGTACTTTCTCAATCGGATATTGACCGCCAGAGAGAATATATGGCAAAGCTCCGCGCGCATCACGAAGGGCTCTCCAAGCCCGTTTACGCCATGGTGGATACCTTCGGCTGCCAGCAGAACGTGGCTGACGGCGAGCGCCTGATGGGCATGCTGCGCGAAATGGGCTGCGAGCTTACTCACGATGCCAAAGCAGCCGACATCATCGTGCTCAATACCTGCGCCATCCGTGACCACGCCGAAAAGCGTGTTTTCGGTAACCTCGGCGCCCTCACTCACACCAAAAAGGCAAAGCCGGAGCAGATCATCTGCCTTTGCGGCTGCATGGCTCAGCGCCCTGCCGTAGCGCAGAAGGTGAAGGAGAGCTACCGCCATGTGGATCTGGTTTTCGGCCCGCAGGCGGCGTGGAAGTTTCCCGAGCTTCTCTACAATGTGTATAAATCCCACAAGCGCATCTTCTCCATCGAAGAAGAACACGGCACCATCGCAGAGGGTCTGCCCGTTGTCCGCGAGGATAAGACGAAGGCATGGGTCTCCATCATGTACGGCTGCAACAATTTCTGCTCCTACTGCATCGTGCCCTATGTCCGCGGCCGTGAACGCAGCCGCGATATGGATAAGATCGTCTCCGAAGTCCGCGAGCTGGTCTCCGAGGGCTATAAGGAGATCACCCTTTTGGGTCAGAATGTGAATTCTTACGGCAAGGACCTTCCCGAAAAGAAGGATTTTGCCGACCTTCTCACCGAGATCGACAAGATCGAG
>JAFQLA010000281.1 GCA_017396725.1 Oscillospiraceae bacterium | reverse complement strand
TTGGTGAGTTCGATAGCATAAGCGGTGTCGTTGGAGCCGGTGCCTGCCACAGCGGGAACGCGGCCTGCGATGCGCTCGTAAGCAAAGCGCAGCACTTCGCGATGTTCTTCATCGCTGAGGGTGGAGCCTTCACCGGTGGTGCCGGCGATCACGAGGGCATTGATGCCGGATTCGATCTGCCAGTCGATGAGGCGGCCGAAGTTTTCATAGTCAACGCCGTTTGCGTTCATGGGGGTGACGATAGCAGTAGCAACGCCGCGGAAGATGGGATTGGTTCTCATAGTGTTTTTCTCCTTTAAAAATAAGATGGAAAACCGCCTACTGCAATGCCGGATAAAAAAACAGCCAATGCATTGCATCGGCTGTAAAAAAAATCGGGATTCAGCCTTGGCGGGGTGATCCGTAAAGGCTCCACAATCAATTCATAGCTCACCGCAAATGCGACAGTCAAACGGATGTTATCCGTTTGCCCAGGTCAGGTCAGCAACACCTGCCTTCGGCAGCGACCCCTTTCCCTTTGGCAACGACTTTGCTGCGTCTTCCACCAAAGGTACTCTTGGCAACAGCGCCTCTATTCTTTAATTGCAATATTTGATTTGACAACAGTATAGCATGGCGACCCACCTCTGTCGATTGTCATTTTGCATAAAAGTTATAAGACTTTTTTGGTATCTTTTTATGGAATTGCGAGTTTCGACAGAGATTTGTCGAAACATGTCGAAAAATGTCGAACGATTTGAGGGGTATATCGACGGCCTTCGACTTGTTTTCCCCTGCCGATTGTGATACTTTAATGGCATAAGATATAAAAAGATTTCCGTTCGCGTCGGTTTAGGTGTGAAAACCGTGCGGATTCACTCATTTTTCGGATAAGGGAGATTCGACACATGCAGGAGTATATCAAAGTTGTACTGGCGGACGCCAATGAAGAATTCCGGACCTTGCTGCAGCAAGCCGTGGAAAAAGCAGGTGATTTTGCGGTAGTGGGATCCTGCGGCGATGGGGAAGAGGCGCTGCGTCTGGCCAAGGAAAAGGAAGCGCAGGTGGTAGTAACGGATCTGGTGCTGCCGGGTCTTGACGGGCTGGGCCTTCTGGCGGAGCTGGAAAAGCTGGCCAACGCGCCCAAGACCATTGTGGTTTCCGCTTTTATCAACGATCATGCCGTATCTGCCGCGGCGGAGCACGGGGTGTACTATTTTATGCCCAAGCCTTGTCTTGGTTCCGCGGTGGTGGAGCGGATGCGCCGCCTTGCGGGAAACGCGGAGGAAACGCCTGAGCGTGAGCCCAACCTGGAATCCATGGTGACGGCCATCATCCACGAGATCGGCGTGCCCGCCCATATCAAAGGCTATCAGTATCTGCGGGAGGCTATTATGCTGGCTGTGGAGGATATGGAGATCATCAACGCCGTGACCAAGGTGCTCTATCCCGAAGTTGCCAAGCGTTTTGCCACCACGCCCTCCCGCGTGGAGCGCGCCATCCGC
Organism: Oscillospiraceae bacterium; assembly: GCA_017396725.1. Next base: position 479 of record JAFQLA010000281.1, on the reverse strand, counting down.
CATGCCATCGAAGTGGCGTGGGACAGGGGCGATCTGGAGACGCTGCAGAGATTCTTCGGCTATACGGTGAATTCTGCCAAGGGTAAGCCCACCAATTCTGAATTTATCGCCATGATCGCTGACCGCCTTGTGCTGCAGGAGAAAAAGAGCCTGAAGCGGGTGAGATGATCATGATACCAAAGCACCTTGCGAAGAACTTTCGCAAGGCGCTTTTCTTTTGCTCTGAAACATAGTATCATAGAGGTACTACTGCTGGCGTTACGGCGCCGTGAAGGAGGAAGTATGAAAGATTTCGTTTATTGCGCGCCCACCAAGGTGGTTCTTGGCCGGAATACCGAAGAGCAGGCAGGCGCTTTGCTGCGTGAATTCGGCGCCACCAAGGTGCTGATCCATTATGGCGGCGGCAGCGCCGTGAAAAGCGGCCTTCTGGACCGTGTTTGCCGCAGCGTGGAAGAGGCAGGCATCCCCTATGTGCTCCT
>JAFQLA010000280.1 GCA_017396725.1 Oscillospiraceae bacterium | reverse complement strand
GCCGTTATCCGCCCCTATCTCCTCACCGATGAGGAAAAGGCAGCCGCCCCCGCAGGCTTTAATACCATCCCCGCCAACGCCGCAGGCAAGGGTTATCATTTCACGCTGCAGGTCAGCGCTTATGACTGCACCGGCTGCGGCAGCTGCGTAGAAAGCTGCGTTGCCAAGGATAAGGCCCTCAAGATGGTGCCCTGCGTGCTGGACGATGCCGCCACCGCCCGCTGGGAATACGGTCTCTCCCTTTCCGACAAGGGCGATATCTACGATCCCTTCACCATCAAGGGCAGCCAGTTCCGCCAGCCTCTGGTGGAATTCTCCGCCGCCTGCGCAGGCTGCGGCGAAACTCCCTACGCCAAGCTCCTCACCCAGCTCTTTGGCGACCGCATCTACTGGGCCAACGGCACGGGCTGCTCTCAGGCCTGGGGCGCACCCATGCCCGGCATCCCCTACACCACCAACAAGCGCGGCTTCGGCCCCGCATGGACCAACAGCCTCTTTGAGAACAATGCCGAGCTGATGCTGGGTATGTTCCTCTCCGTCCGCCAGCAGCGGGAAGCTCAGAAGGCCAAAGTCACCGCTTACGCCGAAGCTACCGGCAGCGAAAAGGCCAAGGCATATCTCGCCGCCTTTGATGATTTCGACGCTTCCCGCCCCACTACCGACGCTCTCATCGAAGAGCTCAAGACCGTGGGCACCCCCGAAGCCGAAGAGATCTTGGAGCGCGCCGACCAGCTGGCCAAGAAGTGCTTCTGGATGTTCGGCGGCGACGGTTGGGCATACGACATCGGCTTTGGCGGGCTTGACCATGTCATCGCCACCGGCGAGGATATCAATGTCTTCGTCATCGATACCGAGGTCTATTCCAATACCGGCGGCCAGAGCTCCAAGGCAACGCCTCTTGGCGCGGTGGCTCAGTTCGCCTCCTCCGGCAAGAAGAGCCGCAAGAAGGATCTGGGCGCCATCTTCCGCACCTACGGCAACGTCTATGTCGCGCAGGTGGCCATGGGCGCCGATCCCAACCAGCTGATCCGTGCCGTCCGCGAAGCCGAAGCCCACAAGGGCCCCTCCGTCATCGTGGCCTACACCCCCTGCACCGCTCACGGTATCCGTGCGGGCATGGCCAAGGTGCAGGAGGAAATGAAGCGCGCTGTGGATAGCGGCTACTGGACCCTCTACCGCTACAATCCCGCTAACGAACAGCCCCTCACCGTAGACTCCAAGGCTCCCACCATGGACTTTGAAGAATTCCTGGACGGCGAGACCCGTTACGCGGCGCTGCGCCGCACCTTCCCCGAAAACGCGGAGACTCTCTTCTCCGCCGCCAGAGAAGATGCCAAGGATCGCTACGAATCCTACAAGCAGCAGGAAACCATGCACAAAGTGTAATAAAATGCCCATCGGTAGTTCCGATGGGCATTTTCCTTTTGCCGCGGCATTCTCTCCCCCCCCAAAAAGCCGCCTCTTGTATCGGGAAGCGGCTTTTGCTATAATAACCCTGTCCCTACCCATGAATTTATCAAAAAAGTTATGAAAACACCTTTCCATCTTAAAAAACCGTCCCCCATTCAAATCGTTATCTTCGGTTTTGCGGCGCTGATCCTCTTGGGCGCGGCGCTTTTGATGCTGCCCTTTTCCACACTCGACGGGTGCGGAGCCTCTTTCGATGACGCCCTCTTCACCGCCACTTCCGCCGTGTGCGTCACGGGCCTTGTGGTGCAGGATACCGCCACCTACTGGTCCTCTTTCGGTCAGGCGGTGCTGCTCATCCTCATCCAGATCGGCGGGCTTGGCGTCGTCACCGTGGCGGCGGGCTTCACCCTGCTCTCCGGCCGCCGCATCAATCTCAAAGGCCGCGCCATGATGCAGGATGCTCTCTCCGCCCCTCAGATGGGCGGCATCGTGAAGCTCACCCGCAAAATTCTCCTTTTGACCTTCGGCTTTGAACTTTGCGGCGCAGCGCTGCTCACGCCGGTCTTCTGCCGGGAATTCGGCTTTGGCAGCGGGCTTTGGCGCGCGCTTTTTCATTCCGTTTCCGCCTTTTGCAACGCAGGCTTTGACCTTATGGGCAGCCGCGGCGCCTTCTCCTCTTTTACTTCCCTTGCCTTTGATCCCCTGCTCAACACGGTGATCATGCTGCTCATTGTCATCGGCGGCATCGGCTTTCTCACCTGGGAGGACCTTTTGCAAAATCGCCTGCACTTTCGCCGCTACCGCATGCAGACCAAAGTGATCCTCATTACCAGCGGCGCGCTGATCCTTTCCGCCGCTCTCTATTTCTACTTTTTTGAGTTTTCCCATCTTGATCCCGCAAGCCGTGTGCTGCCGGCCCTGTTCCAGTCCGTCACCGCCCGCACTGCCGGCTTCAATACCGCAGACCTTGCCTCTATGAGCGAGCCGGGGCAGTTGGTCTTTATCTTTCTTATGCTGGTGGGCGGCTCTCCCGGTTCCACCGCCGGCGGCATGAAGACCACCACGCTGGCCCTTCTTATTGCCTGCGTTATCAGCGCCCTCAGAAACAGCGAGGATGTCCACCTTTTCTCCCGCCGTATCGCAGTCGCCTCCATCCGCCACGCCTGTGCCATCCTCTCCCTGTATCTCCTGCTTTTCGCCTCTGCGGGGCTCGTCATAAGCCGGGTAGAAGGGCTGCCCCTTCTCACCTGCCTTTTTGAAACCGCTTCCGCCGTGGGCACTGTGGGCGTCACCCTTGGCATCACCCCCGCGCTGGGTGCCCTTTCCCGTGTACTCCTCATCGCTTTGATGTTCTTTGGCCGCATCGGCGCCCTTTCGCTGCTGCTGGCCTTTTTCTCCGATTCTCACTATACACTCTCCCATCTCCCTCAGGAAAAGATTACCATCGGTTAAAAGGAGCTTGCTATGAAAAATATTCTTCTTATCGGCCTTGGCCGTTTCGGCCGCCACGCCGCCATGACCTTTTACGAACGGGGCCAGCAGGTCATGGCCATCGACAAAGACGAAGAGCGGGTCAACGATGTGCTGCCCTATGTGACCAACGCTCAGATCGGTGACGCAACCGATGAGGATTTCCTGCGCTCTCTGGGCGTGCGGAATTTCGACGCATGCCTTGTCACCATCGGCGATGATTTCCAAAGTTCTCTGGAAACCACCTCGCTTCTCAAAGAGATGGGCGCTCCCTGGGTCATCTCCCGTGCCAGCCGCGATATTCAAGCCAAATTCCTTCTCAGAAACGGCGCCGACGAGGTGATCTATCCCGAAAAAGAAATGGCGGAGCGCACGGCCGTCCGTTGCGGCGCGGATCATATTTTGGACTATTTCGAGCTGGAAGACGGCTACGCCATCTTTGAGACCACTGTGCCGGAAAAATGGATCGGCAGGAATCTCATTGAACTGAATCTCCGTCAGAAATGCGGCGTTACTGTTCTTGCCAAGCGTACCGACGGGCGATTCAGCGCCGCGCTCTCTCCCACCGCTCCCTTTGAAGGCGGGGAAACGGTGCTTCTCATCGGAACGGACGAAGATGTGTACCGCTGCTTTGGCAGATAACTTGCTTTTTTCCCCCGCATAGGGTATACTGGTAAAAATCACTTTATGAAAGGGGGCGGCAACATGGCTCTGCAGGAATCCGGCGAAATGTATCTGGAGGCCATCTATGTCCTTTCCCAAAAGAACGCTGCCGTCCACTCCATCGATGTGGCGGAGTATCTGGGGTATTCCAAGCCCAGCGTCAGCCGTGCCGTGGGTCTTTTGAGATCCGGCGGCTACCTTATTATGGAAGCCGGCGGCGAGCTGAAGCTGACGGAGGCCGGCCTTGAGATCGGCCACAAGATCTACGAGCGCCACAATATCCTCACCCGCTGCCTCACCTTGCTGGGCGTGGACGAGGAGACCGCCGCGGAGGACGCCTGCAAGCTGGAACACGCCATCAGCGATAAGTCCTTTGCCGCCATCAAAACCCATCTGGGCAAAATGGGCTACAACGCATAAAAAAGATAAAAGAGAGAGTCGAAGGCGGCGCTCCATAAGGGAGTTACCCGCTTCAAAAAGGGAGTTTTCCCCCAATAGTGCGTTAAAAAGCCACGGTATGCTTGCAGCTACCGTGGCTTTTTGCCTTCTGGTGAAGAAAAACTCTTCTTTTTGAAGTGCTGTGCAGTTTTGCGCGAGAGATTTTTTCTCACAGGTGTTCCATGAGGACGCAGGAATACTTGGTGTCTTTCAAGGACGAATGGGATGCCTGCGGGGGAAAAGATCCGGGCAAAACCGGATAAATCCCTATGGAACGCCGCCTAAAGACTCTCTCTCTTTTTTATATTTTATGCGTTGTAGCCCATTTTGCTCAGGTGGGCTTTGATGGCGGCAAAGGACTTGTCGCTGATGGCGTGTTCCAGCTTGCAGGCGTCCTCTGCGGCGGTC
>JAFQLA010000013.1 GCA_017396725.1 Oscillospiraceae bacterium | reverse complement strand
AGCAGGCGCGCTACCAACTGCGCTACACCCGGTTATTTACTCTTGGCCGCGGGAAAAAGCATGTGCTTTCTCCCGCGGTCTTGCTCATTATACCTTTTCACCTTCAGTTTGGCAAGTCTTGATTCCCGCAAGGATCAGTGCGATCAAGAACCAGAAAATGCACATGACGCGGGGATAATTCCAAAGATAGTCCGCGATAGCGCAGACCAGAGCGCCGCAGAGTGCTGCAACGCCGCCTACGGTGATAAGCCGCGCTTCGTGGCACTTGGTTTTTGCCACAGCGCAGATACCGCTTCGTACGCAGCACCACATGCCCGTCACAAAAGAGAGAAGGCCCACAAGACCCGTTTCCGCCCAAACCTGCAGGTAGATATCATGGGCGTGGACATAGGGAGCTTCGGCGTGGTAGAGGTTGTGGTCGAGAATATACTTCTGCACTGCAGCCGTACCGAGACCGGCGCCGCGAACGGGAGACTTTTGAATCAGCTCGATGGTAGCGGCATAGAGGGGGAAACGGCTGGAAGTGGAGGAGTCGGAAAGATTGGTGATGGTGCCGATGCGGTTCATCACGGTATCCGGCAGCAGCGGGATGCAGCAAACTGCCAGCACCGCGCAGATAGGGACAAAGCGGATATCCCACAAAAATACAAATACCACCAAAGAGAAGGCAAAGCCGATCCAGCCGGCGCGGGAATAGGTCATGATCAGCGCCACGGCGCCGATGCAGAAAATGCCCAGTGCTGCTGCGCGGCTTACAAAATGCCTGGAGCAGAAAACCAATGCAAGCACCACGGGCAGCAAAATCACCAGCACTTCGCCAAAGGCATTGGGATTATCAAATACAGAAAAGACACGGCCCGGCATACCTGCGTTGAGCTCGATATCCACATAGGATTCGTTGACCTCCACGCCCTGGATCCGCTGATAGATACCGTAGAGTGAGGTCGCCAGCACGCCCATGGAGGCGCCTGCAGCCAGCCGTTTGAGATGAACGGCGGTTTTTACGGCACTTACCGTCACCACTACGCAGAGCATACAAGTGGCGTGGTAGAGCAGAAAACGGCTGCTAAGGGCTGTATAGCGGGAGAAGATGGCGGAGAACACCACGGCGCCTGCGAAGAGCACCAAATAGGGATTCACCAGCTTCATATCCAGCCGCAGATCCTTGCGGCGCATGCCGCCTGCTATTACCAGCAGCAGAACGAGGAAAAAACCCACAAAGCTATAGGCATTGTTCCACCGCTCGTAGGGGATCACCATCAAAAGCGCTATCAGCCAGGATGCGGCCACCGCCGCCTCGTCTCCCATACTGAAGGCGAGATTGGCAAAAAAGCTCTTATCCATCACGCCCTGCAAGGCGGAGTAGATTTTGTGGAGGATATTGGCAGGAAGGTTAAGAAGCCAGTTCATAGCCCGGCAGGTGAAGCTATCCTTCCATGCGCAGGTGAGGGGAGACTCCTGCAGAAGTCCGCTGACAAGAGCGCTTTGGCGGCAAAGCTGCCAGAAGCGATCCATACAGCGCTGGAAAGCACTCTCATTATAAGCGCACCAAAGCCACAGGACGATTCTCCCGATCAGACTTTCTTTTACAATGTTCATTCAAAATCCTCAGTTAACGGTTCTTTACTGCGTACAAAAGGGAGAGCAGCCAGAATTGTTTCATCCGTACCAGCGTGGAAACGATCTGCTTGTTGCGGCTTTGGCCCGCGGGTTTGAGGGTGCGGATGGCCTGCTGCATCTGGGGCAGGGCCACATACTCTTCCACTTTCTTCTGCTTTTCTTTCAAAGAGGCGGGATTGCTCTTGGCATATTCGTTGCCAATGGCAATAAGGAGACCTGCCCAGTTGGAACTTTCCCGCCACTGGGGGCGGCGTGCGTCCAGACCGAACCGAGCTACCAGCTTTTCCTTGCGGGCCATGAAGCCGGTAAAGGTCTTCATGTAATCTTTCATATAGCGGTGGGTGACGGAAGCAGAGTTCCAAAGGTAATAGTAGAGAGGTTCGTTGACAATGGCCAGCTTTTTTGCATAAAGGAAGTATTCCACAAGGAAGATCTCATCTTCCAGATAAGCGCCTTCAAAGCTGATTGCATTATCAACGATAATGCTGCGGGTAAAAAGATATCTCCAGATAAAGCCATTGAGGATCTCGCCGCCCTTACCAAGACGGTCACCTACCAGAGGATCTACAATACCGTTGATAATGGCATCCTTTTCGTAAATGCCGGCGGGCATGGCGGGCTGTTCCGCCCAGCTTTCACCGCTTTCCAGCACATTGAAATGGGCGCAGCCTGCGCTGTCAGCACCGTTGGTTTCCGCGGCTTCCACCAGCGTTTTAAGCATATCGGGAGCAAACCAGTCGTCACTGTCGGCAAAGGCGATATATTTGCCGGTAGCTTGCGCCATACCCATATTGCGGGCGGTGGAAACACCGCCGTTGGGCTTATGGATCACGCGGACGCGGGAATCTTCCGTGGCGATGGCATCGCACAGAGCGCCGCTGGCGTCAGGAGATCCGTCTTCCACGAGGATCAGCTCGAAATCGGTCATAGTCTGATTCAATATGGAATCCGTGCACTTGCGCAGGAAGTTTTCTGCTTTATATACGGGAACGATTACAGATACCAGGGGCATAGTTTACCTCCGAAAAGTCATAATACTTCAGTTTATACTGACATTGTACCCTATTTCCGCTGCGCGGTCAACGCACAAAAAAAGAGCGGCATTGCCGCTCTTTTCTGTGTTTCTTTTTACTTGCCGAGGGCTGCTTTCAGCGCTTCTGCGCGGTCAGTCTTTTCCCAGGCAACGCCCAGTTCTTCGCGGCCCATATGACCGTAAGCTGCCAGCTGGCGGTAGATAGGCTTGCGCAGATCCAGATCGCGGATGATAGCGGTGGGGCGCAGGTCGAAAACCTTGTTCACGGCATCGGAAAGCTCGCTGTCGGATACAACGCCGGTGCCGAAGGTTTCCACCAGAACGCTGACGGGCTGTGCTACGCCAATAGCGTAAGCCAGCTGCACCTGGCACTTTTCGGCAAGACCTGCTGCCACTACATTCTTGGCAACAGAGCGGGCTGCATAGGCTGCACTGCGGTCTACCTTGGTGGGGTCCTT
>JAFQLA010000279.1 GCA_017396725.1 Oscillospiraceae bacterium | reverse complement strand
TGATGCTCCGAAACGATACAGACGATACCTATCAGCTGCGCGTCAAAGTGGGAGAGGAATATCTGGAAGGCGAATGGCGTGTTTCCTCTGCACCGCGGTATCGTTATGAGATCCAAGAGCGAAGGCACGAAATGCGGGGCGAATACTGGGGTGGCTACACACGCCACAATGAAATATGGCAGAAGGAGTTTGACCTGGCAGGACATTTACTGCATGAGCGTCTTGTGGTGCAAAACAGTGCCGTTATGATGTATTCCCCCTTTTTGGAAGAGAAAAAAGAATAAAAAAACACCTGCCTTTTGGGCAGGTGTTTTTGCTTTTCAAAGCCTCAGCCGACGATATCCTGCATGTTGTACATGCCGGGAGCCTTGGCGCAGAGGAATTCGGCGGCGGAAAGGGCGCCGTCAGCAAAGAGGGCGCGGTTTTCAGCCTCGTGCTTGAGGGTGAGGGTTTCGCGGCCGGTGGAGATGATGATCTCATGGGTGCCCACTTCGTTGCCGTAGCGCAGGGAGTGGATGCCGATCTCGGCAGCGGTGCGCTTGCCGTTTTCGTGGCGGCCCACCAGAAGGGTAGCTTCGGTGCGGGCTTCACGGATGCGGTTGGCAAGGAGCAGCGCGGTGCCGCTGGGAACATCCAGCTTCTGGTTGTGGTGCTTTTCCACGATCTCGATGTCGGCGCCGGGGAAAGCGGCGGCAGCGGTCTTGGCAAGGCTTGCCAGAACCGCAATACCCACGGACATGTTGCCGGAATAGAATACGGGGATGGACTCCGCTGCCTTGCGGATCATATCCATTTCCTCAGCCGTCTGGCCGGTGGTGGCGATGACCACGGGGAGCTTGCGCTCTACGCAGTAAGCAAGAAGAGCGGCCGTAGCGGTGTGGTGAGAGAAGTCCACCACGCAATCAGCCTCGCCGGTATACTGGGGCAGGGTGAGGAAACGGTTTTCAGCGGCGTTTTCCACCACTTCGGGGCTCACTTCAGCGGCGATGCCGTGACCTGCGGCACGGGCGCAGGCGATCATATTCTGACCCATGCGGCCGGTGGAGCCGTGGATAATAATCTGCATAAAATCTTCCTCCTAAGCTCAGGCAATGATGCCGCGTGCGCGCATGATGGCAGCAAGCTTGGTCCAGTTGGCGTCTTCCATGGGGGTCAGGGGCAGGCGGAGATAGTTTTCACCGTAACCCATAGCGGAAACAGCGGCCTTTACAGGGATGGGATTTACTTCGCTGAAGAGAGCGTGGGTGAGAGGCAGCAGCTCGAACTGCAGAGCGGCAGCGCCGGCCACATCGCCGTTGAAGAAGCGGTTGCACATTTCAACGGTCTCGGCGGGAACCACATTGGAAAGAACGGAGATCACGCCCTGGCCGCCAACGGACATAATGGGAACGATCTGATCGTCGTTGCCGGAGTAGATATCCAGCTTGTCGCCAACGAGAGCGGCGGTTTCCACAACCTTGGAGATGTTGCCGCTGGCTTCCTTGATGGCAGCGATGTTGGGATGGTCGGCAAGAGCGGCATAAGTAGCGGGCTCAATGTTCACGCCGGTGCGGGAGGGAACATTGTAGAGAATGATGGGCTTGGTGGAAGCGTCCGCGATAGCGGTGAACATCTGGATGAG
>JAFQLA010000012.1 GCA_017396725.1 Oscillospiraceae bacterium | reverse complement strand
GCTGATATCCTTCTCTATCAGGCAGACCTTGTTCCCGTTGGTGAAGATCAGAAGCAGCATGTGGAGCTTTGCCGCGATATCGCCCAGCGCTTCAACAGCGTCTTCAGCGATACCTTCGTTCAGCCCACGCCCTTTATCCCCAAAATGGGCGCCCGCATCATGAGCCTTGCCAATCCCGAAAACAAGATGAGCAAGTCTGATCCCGACGGCTGCGTGTATATCATGGACAAGCCTGAGGACATCATGCGCAAGTTCAAGCGTGCCGTGACCGACTGCGAAACGGCTGTGAAATATGATAAGGTCAATAAACCCGGTATCTCCAACCTGCTGACCATTTACTGCGCCGCCACCAACAAGACCATGGAAGAGGCGGAAGCGGAATTTGCCGGTCAGGGCTACGGTATCTTTAAGCCTGCCGTTGGCGAGGCTGTGGTGGAACTGATGCGTCCCATCCGCGAAGAGACCCTTCGTATTCTGGGTGACAAGGCCTATCTGGAAGGCGTATACAAGGAAGGCGCGCAGCGCGCCCAGTACCTTGCCAACAAGACCCTCAGCAAGGTTTACCGCAAGGTCGGATTTATTGCCAAATAAGAGAGGCGGCGCGATCGTATGTTAATTGAAACCGAGACCCTTACCTATGTGGCTCTTGCCCTGGTGACGGCGCTGCTTATCAGCTTTCTGGCGTCTCCTGTGGTGAAAAGCTTTGCGTATAAAGTGGGTGCCATCGATGTGCCCAAGGATAACCGCAGAATGCACAAGGTGCCTATTCCCCGGCTGGGCGGCCTTGCCATTTTCCTTGGCTTCATGGTCTCCGTGCTGCTCTTTGCCCGTATTACCACCCAGATGCGGGGCATCCTGCTGGGTGCGGTGGTGATCGTTGTTCTTGGCGTGGTGGACGATATTACGCCTCTTCCCGCGTGGTTCAAGTTTTTGGTGCAGATCGCCGCGGCGCTGCTGCCCGTGTTCCACGGTGTGGTGATCCAGGCTATCTCCAATCCCAATATCATGAGCGACAATGCCTACTGGGTCATGGGCAAGCTGTCCGTTCCCATTACGGTCCTTTGGATCGTGGGCATCACCAATGCCGTGAATCTTATCGATGGACTGGACGGGCTTGCTGTTGGTGTTTCCGCCATCAGCGCTATGACGGTGCTGGTGATCGCGCTTTTGGTGTCGGAGGCGCAGGTGGCTCTTGTGATGGCGGCGCTGGTTGGCGCCTGCGTGGGCTTTATGCCCTATAACCTGAACCCTGCCAAGATGTTCATGGGGGATACGGGCGCTACATTTTTGGGCTATATTCTGGCTACCATGTCCATTCAGGGCCTTTTCAAGTTCTATGCCGTGATCTCCTTTGCCGTTCCGTTCCTGATTTTGGGCCTGCCCGTTTTTGACACCGCTTTTGCCTTTATCCGCCGTATCGCCAAGGGCCAGAACCCCATGAAGGCGGACCGCGGTCACATGCACCACCGCCTCATCGATATGGGGCTGAGCCAGAAGCAGGCGGTAGCTACCCTTTATGTGATCTCCGCTATTCTGGGCCTCAGCGCTGTGGTGCTGACCACCGGCGGGGAAGTGAAGGCCCTTATGATCATGCTGTGTTTGTGCCTTGTGGGCGTGGTGGCAGCCAAGGTGGTTTTCCCCAAGGACACCAAGGAAACCAAAGAAGAAAAGGAACCGATTTCTGAAGACAAGAAAGAGGACGAATAAGTGGAAAAAATCAGAGTAATGAGCGTCTTCGGCACCCGTCCCGAAGCCATCAAAATGGCGCCGCTGGTAAAGGAACTGGCCCGCTGCGAAAATATCGAGAGCATCTGCTGTGTTACCGCGCAGCACCGTGAAATGCTGGACTCCGTGCTGGAGGTTTTTGAACTCAAGCCCGATTGGGATCTGGATATTATGACGCCCCGTCAGACCCTTTCCACTATCACCAGCAAGTGCATCCTGGGCATGGATGAGGCCATCGAGACCCTTAAACCCGATATGATCCTGGTACACGGCGATACCTCCACCACTTTTGCCGGCGCTCTTTCCGCTTTTTACCATCAGGTGAGCGTGGGTCATGTGGAAGCGGGTCTTCGCACTTATGATAAGTATTCTCCTTTCCCTGAGGAGATGAACCGCAAGATGGTCACCGCCATCGCCGATCTCTATTTCTGTCCCACTGCCAATAACCGGGATAACCTTCTGCGCGAAGCGGTGGAGGAGAGCAAGATCTTCATCACCGGCAATACGGTCATCGACGCGCTGAAAACCACCGTCCGCAAGGACTATGTTTTCGATACCCCCGAGCTCAATACCCTGCCTTATGCCGATAAGAAGATCCTTCTTGTTACCTGCCATCGCCGTGAAAACTACGGTGAGCCCATGAAGAACATCATGCTGGCGCTTAAAGAGATCGCGGAGAGCAACGAGGATGTGGAGATCGTCTATCCCGTGCATCTGAGCCCTGTGGTGCGGGACGCGGTGGATGCGTATCTCCGCGGAACCGAGCGGGTGCATCTTATCGATCCTCTGCGTGCAGACGAAATGCATAACCTGATGGATCGCTGCTACATGGTGCTGACGGATTCCGGCGGATTGCAGGAAGAGGCGCCTGCGCTGGGTAAGCCTGTCCTCGTTATGCGAAAAGAAACCGAGCGTCCCGAAGCTGTTGCGGCAGGTACGGTAAAGCTTTGCGGTGTGGAAAAGGAAGATATCGTTTCCATGGCAACGGAGCTGATCCGTGATGATAAGGCTTATGCCGCTATGGCTCATGCCGTGAATCCCTACGGTGACGGCAATGCCTGCGCGCGTATCGCGGAGGCGATTCTCTGGCACTTCGGCAAAATAGAGGAGCGCCCTGCAGATTATCTCGCCTGATAAAAAAGGAAGGAGGATCGCATGAAACTCACGCGTTCAAAAGCCTGGATCGCTGCGGTGAGCGTGCTGATCCTCGCGGTCGTGGTGGCTATGGGGATCAATTCCCTGCACCGCGGCACCGATATTTCTCTTCCGCCGGAAATCGGCGAAAACGGAGAGAGCGGCGCTGCAGGGGAAGGTGCTCTGTCCACTATTGAGGTCAACCCTGAAACGGTGCAAAAAGCCGTTGCCACTATGGTGCGTACAGATAAATATGTCCGCACGGTGACGGTGGAACGCCTTTGGAGCGGCGGCAGCAGTGTGGAAGAATCCACGGTGTATGCCGATGGCGCCTGCATCAGGATCGATACGGAAAATGCCCGCGGTGATGTTCGCCATGTTCTTTCTGACGGTGAGACCAGCTATATCTGGTACGGCGCGTCGTCGGCGTATTTTGCCGCCGACAGCGGTGATATTTCCTTTGATGAAGAGCAGTCTATTCCCACTTATGAAGCGGTTTTGGATTTAGATACCGCGGCTATTACCGCGGCGGATTACCGCCAGCTGGACGATGAGAACTGCATTTATGTGGAAACCGCGGAAGATGAGCTGGGGATCGCCGAAAGATACTGGATCAGTCTGGACAGCGGTCTTCTCATTGCGGCGGAAAAGCTGCAGGCAGGGGAGACGGTGTATCGCATGATGTCGCTTTCCGTTTCCGAAACGCTGCCCGCTACCGAGCATTTTACCCTGCCTGACGGTACGGTGATCCATTCCGTACAATAAAATAGCAAACACCCGGAAGAGAGACCTCTTTCGGGTGTTTTTACAGTATCAGGAGAAGCCCCAAGGCAATGATCAGTTCCTCGTCGGCTTTTTCTTCCAGAAGCAAAAAGAGAAGCGCGAGCAAAATGAGATCGCCGGTATCTACATTTTCAAAGCGCAGAAGACCAGAGAGTCGCTGCAGAAGACCGTTAGGCAGCAGAGATGCGGCTTTTGGCGGATCTTTGGGCGGCGCGCTGCGGCGGGGAGGAGCGCTGCTTTGGGGATGGTATTGGGTATAGCGGTTATACATGAGGAAGCCCTCCTTCGCTTTGAAGGAACACCTTGGCAATGCGTAAGATCCGCGCCAGCTGCAAAGCCTGATCCACCTTTGCCTGCCGCTCCTCTTTTAAAAAGGGCTGCAGCGCTTTGAGCAGCTGCGAGGCATTGCTGTTTTGACCTTTTCCGTATTCCTTTATAAGAGGCAGAAGTTTTGTGATAAGCCCGGGATCGAAGTCGCTGCCCAAAAGAGAAAAGAAATCAAAGCCGTCGCCGCTGCCTTTATCGGAAGCCTCCTCAGCAGGGGAGGAAAAGTTCTGGGCCAGCTGCAGGATCTGCGCCATACTCTCGGGATCGGAAAGGATGGCGTTGAGCTTATCTTCGAATTCTGCCATGCCGCTGCCTCCTTATTTTTGAATGGAACGGGTGATGCGGCGGATCAGCTCCGCGGTCTCCTGATTCTGCATCATTTGTGAAATGGTTTTGGCCAGATCCTGCGTGTTGCCTGCGGCGGCCTTTTGCAGGGCGCCGCTGTCATTTTGCTGTAATTGGGCAAACAACTCTCTGGCATCGGGAGAAGCCATGATGCGGGACAGCTTTTCCTTGTCGGTTTTCAGTTGTTCCATTAACTGCAGCATTTTGGGGTCCATAGCAGCCTCCTTCATCAAAATCGTTATTCCAATATATGTAGCAGGTCGGGCTTTGTTACTGAAAAATCGGAGAATTCTATTTTAAGTAAGCACGGATTTGTGCAAGATAGGGATTGATTTTTTGAGGAACAGGTGATATGATAAAAACATATAATGACTATATGAAAATAAGCGTATGAGGTACAGTACATGGAACATATCGTGCTCAATATCAATGGCCGTGAATACGGTGTGGAAGTGGAAAAGGATTGGTCCATGCTTTTTGTGCTGCGTGAGGTATTGCATCTTACCGGCACCAAATGTGGCTGCAGCACCCATAACTGCGGCGCCTGCAAGATCATTGTAAACGGCAAGGCTATCGGCTCCTGCGCCATTAAGGCGGTCAATCAGGTAGGGAAGAAGATCGAGACCATTGAAGGGCTTTGTGTCAACGGCGAGATGCATCCCCTGCAGCAGGCTTTTATTGATTGCGGCGCCGTGCAGTGCGGTTACTGCACCCCCGGTATGATCATGAGCGCAAAAGCGCTTTTGGATCAAAATCTCAATCCCACGGATGAAGATATTCAAAAAGCGCTTGCTCACAACCTTTGCCGCTGCACGGGTTATGTAAAGATCGTGGATGCCATCAAGGAAGCGGCAAGAAGAATGCGCGAGGCAGCATAAAGGATATAAAACGGAGGATAATGAAATGATCAGAGTTGTAGGCGTTTGCGGAAGTCCCAGAAGAAAGTCCATGTATGTTGCCCTGCAGGCAGCGCTGGATGCAGCCAAGGCCACCGGTGACGATGTGGAAGTGGAGCTCATTGAGCTGCGCGGCCGCAAGATCAACCCCTGCATGCACTGCAATAAGTGCGTGAGAGAAGGTTCTGACCGCTGCACCGTTTTTAATGACGATATGACCGAGCTTTACGACAAGGTTTACGGGGCGGACGCCATCATTCTCGGCTCTCCCGTGTATTACATGAGTGCTACCGCGCAGATGGCTACCTTCATTGGCCGTTTCCGCTCCGCGTTTATGAAGAGCGTCAGCGATCCCGAATTTTTCAACAATAAGGTTGGCGCTGTGATGGCAGTTGGCGGCGCTCGTCATGGCGGTCAGGAGACCACGATGAATGTTCTGGCCGGCTTCTTCCACACCGTAGGTATTCCTGTATGCAACGGCGGCGGCGGTATGTATCAGGGCGCCGGTCTGTGGAATCCCGGCGACGGTTCCACCGATATGGACGATCCTGCCGGCATGGAAAACGCAAAGAAGCTGGGTGCCAAGGTGGCAAATCTGGCCCGCGTGATCAAGAAGGGTATGGAAGCTTAAAATTTGGCATAGGAAAAGCACCTGCGGAAACCGCAGGTGCTTTTTTGAAAAAGAGAAGGTGACAAGGATAGTTCCTTGTCACCTTTTGGCATTTAAGGGTTTAACTTTGCGAGACAGATGTTGATCCACTGTCGGTCGTATTCCTTGAGCATCTCTTCGGGGAGACCGGCATAAGTCTCACACTTATCGAGAACAGCCTCATCGGGATACATGATGGGGTCTTCCGCCATCTCGGGATCAAGACCGTCCATGGCGGTGGCGGAGGGAACAGAGTACCAGGTTTCCTCTGCGTTGCGCACCACGATATCGTCACGGCACATGAAGTTCATGAATGCCAGCGCGTTATCGTAGTTTTCACAGCAGGTGGGGATGCACATAGCGTCCACAAAGAGGTTGCTGCCCTCGGAGGGGATAACAAAAACGAGGTTTTCGTTATCTTCCACCATGGTGAGATAGTCGCCTGCGTAGTAAACGCCGACGGCGGCTTCGTCATTGATCATCTTATCGAAGATCTGATCCATGACATAGGCTTGCACGATGCCGTTTTGCTTCTGCTCGATGAGAAGCTGTGCGGCTTCTTCCAGTTCGGTGGGGTTGGTGGTGTTGTAGGAATAGCCCAGCGCCTTGAGGGCGATGCCCAGACAGTCGCGGGAGTTATC
>JAFQLA010000278.1 GCA_017396725.1 Oscillospiraceae bacterium | reverse complement strand
GTCCTCGGCCTCTTCCTCCTTGGCGGATCTCTTGGCAGAAGACGAGCTCTTCCTGCTGCCCTTGGCTGCTGCCGCGGCACGGACGGCCCCAAGGTAACTCCTGGCGTCCGCGGTGGAGATGCCCGCGGCGGCAAGGGTCTCAGCGGAGGGCATGGCGCCGGCCTTCAAAAGGGCCATGGCGGTCTCGCGGGCAGAATCCGCGTTTTTATAGGCCATCTCCGCTTCAAATTCCGCCTTTTTCTGCTCTGCCTCCTGCTTGCGCACATACTCTTCGTACTGCGCCTGCGCCAGCTCCTGCTGCCCCGCGGCTCTGGCGGCGGCAACGGAGAGCCGGTATTCCTCTTCCAGCTCACGCAGCTTGCTCTCCCCTGCCGCCGTTTCCGCCATTTCCGCGGCGGTGAGGTCGGCAAGGATGCCTCTCGTGGTGACGGAGCGGGCCAGCTCTGCCTGACCACTGGTACCCGTATTGAGCCCGTAGGCCGCGCCGAAGCGGGCAAAGTCCCGCTTGTCCTTCTCGCTCTCGCTCCACGCGGTGTTGCGGGCGGCGTAGTACTTAGGGGCGATGGCGTCAAGGCTTGCCTTTTCCGCGGCGGCATTTTTCTCATAGGCCGCCTGCAGACCCGCCAGCTCCGCGGCGGTCTTCTGGGCATAGAGGGCGTTTAAGTAATCGGCGGAGGGGTCGCCGTAGCCGCGGATGATGTCCGCGTGCTCGCCCTTGTAGGGGTCGATGCCGCCGTAGCGGTCCATGATCTTGTTCTCCCGCTCACGGCGCAGCGCGGCACGCTCGGTCTCCGTCTTGGCGGCGAGGATGGCAAGGGAATAGTCCTTATCGGGGTCGTAACCCAGGTGATAGTTAAAAGCCATATTCCCTCCTTAACCCACCCAGTCGGCGCGCTTTTCGCGCACATCCACATGGGTGAAGGTATTGTAGCGGCCCACGCCGCCCTTATCGCCAAGGTGCGCCCTTGCCTGCTGGGCAACACGCAGCGGCGTCACGCCTTTGACGGAGATGTCCGCCGCGGCGCCATAAAGATGCTGGGAGTACGCCGCGCCGCCCACGGCCTTATTCTTGGCGGGGGTGCGGTAGGCGCTGTGGACCGTGATGGGGGCGCCGAAAAAGTCCCTCAGGTCCTGCAGAAGGCGGATGAGCTCCGGGGCGATGAAGATGGGGTCCGCCCCGTCCGAGCAGGCGAATTCACGCACGCGGAAGTTGCGGCTGAGCTTTTCCGCGCCGTTTCTGGCCTTGGAATAGACATTGACTAGCATGTTTTCACGCTCCTTCCTGTTTTCTCGTGAAGAAATAGGTGATGACGCTGCCGTAGGCCGCGGAGAAAAGGGGCAGCATCTCCTCGCGGCACCCGGGCAGGAAGATAAGCGCCGCCATAGTCAGGGTCAGAATCAGCGTCACAAGGCTTTTGACCTCTACGAGCTTTGAGAGCTTTTCCTTCATGCCTGCCCCCTTTCCAGGTCCTCCACACGGTGGGAGAGGACCTTGATCTTCTCCTCCACCACGGGCATGCGGCGGGCAAACTGATTGTGGTCACGGACTTCCCGTGTCAGCTCCGCAATGCGCTCGTCGGTGAGGGCCTGATGGCGGGCGTTGGAGATCAGCACGCCCGCAAGGGTGACTCCGCCGGTGATCAGGGCCACAATGATCTCCGTCATGCCTTGTACTCCTGATGGGTGATGGCGGTGAATTCCTCAGCGGTAATGATGCCCTTTTTTACCGCCAGACGCACCATGGCGGCGCTCCAGAGGCCGCGGGCGAAATTGCGCTGGATGATGTCAAAATTCATGTGGGATTCCTCCTTGAAATGTATGTTGGTTGGATGGGGGTGGAAATGGGAGAGAAAATGGGGTAAAATGGAAGCGAAGACGACCGACACCGCTTTTTTTGCGAAAACTGTGAGGTGCAGATATGAAAAACGGCAAACTCCTGTCCCTTTTCCTCTCCGTGGCGCTGGCCTTTTTGATGCTCTCGTCTTCCATCGCCGTGCCTTTGCTCTGCCGCCCCTTTTATTACGCCCACATCGGCCCTATGGACCTTACCCGCCACGGTCTCACCCGTGAGGAGATCGTCACCGCCTACGGGGAGATGATGGACTACTGCCTGGGCCTTACGGAGGAATTCTCCGCAGGGGCGCTGGCCTTTTCCGAATCCGGGGCAAGCCACTTTGCCGATGTGCGCGCTCTCTTTTTGCTGGATCTTCGGGTGCTGGCGGCAGCGGCTGTGCTGCTGGCGGCAGCGTTCCTTTTGTGCCGCGCAAAAGGGATCCGGCCCTATCGCTTTGGCGGGCGGGGCTGTGGTTTCTGGGCGGCCTGCGGCCTTGGGGCGGGGTTTTTGGCGGTGGGCGGTCTGGCGGCGCTGGATTTTGACCGCGCCTTCACCCTTTTCCACGCCCTCTTCTTCCCCGGCAAGACCAACTGGATCTTCAGCGCCAAGGATGACCCCATCATCCTCTATCTGCCGCAGGAATTTTTCCGCAACTGCGCGCTTTTGATCCTTGGGGTGCTGCTCCTTTGGTGCGCGGCGCTGATCATCGCCGATCTGCGGAGCGGGAAGTCCCGCAAGTAACGGGACTGACACGAGACACAGAGCATCTGTGCTGCTTTTCGGGCAGCGCAGGTGCTTTTTCTTTTTGCGCCGAGGCCGTTTCGCTCCCGCGGCAGGGGATGCGGCAATTCTTACTCTTTCGTCGGCCCACTCCAAGAGTACTTTGTCGCCGCCGTCAAAGGCAGCGCGGAGGGCCTGAAGCGTCATGCCCGCAGAGAGCGCCAAAGCGCCCTCGCCGTAAAAATCGCCTGCGGCGTCCGCGGCGTCAAAGTAGTCCGCCGCTTTGGCGGCAAAGGTTTCCGCGTCCATAAAAGGCCCTCCTTCCGTTCGTTCTGCACCCATCCTACCCCACAAAAACCGCGCCGCATATGGCGGGAAAATTCCGTCACTTTAATCCCGCTTGACAACTCACGCATCTCATGTAAAATAAAATCATCATTGGAAAGGAGGCGCGTTTATGGCCCACTATACTCTCCTCTTCAGTCCCACCGGCGGCACCGCGCATCTGGCGCAGATCCTCTGCCCCGAAAGCGACATCATCGATATCCTCAAGCCCTGTGAGGGGCGCGCCTTCACGGCGGAGGATACCGTCCTTGCGGCAGTGCCTTCCTTCTGCGGCCGTGTGCCCGCTCTTGCGGCGGAGCGTCTGCGGCTTTTCACGGGCAACGGCGCCCGCGGCATCCTCCTTTGCGCTTACGGCAACCGCGAGTATGACGATACCCTCTCCGAGCTGCAGGATATCATGACCGAGCGCGGCTTCACGGTGGTGGCGGCGGTGGCGGCGGTGACCCGTCACAGTGTGTATCCCGCCGTGGCGGCGGACCGCCCTGATGACGCGGATATGGAAGATCTTGAATACTTCGCCTCCGCCATCAAAAAGGCGAAGCTCCCCCTGCCTCCCCTGCCCGGCTCCCACGGCACTTACCGCTCCTTCACGCTGGAGCCTTACGATCCCGCCGGCACGGAGGAATGCACCGAATGCGGCGTGTGCGTGGAAGAGTGCCCTGTAGGTGCGCTGAATCCCGAAAACCCCCGCTTCATACCCAACGCCAAGTGCATCGCCTGTATGCGCTGCGTGTGGGTCTGCCCCGAAAAGGCCCGCAAGATCGCGCCCACGGCCATGGGCTTCATCGCGGCTTTCCTCTCGCCCTATGTCAACGAGCGCAAGCCCAACGAGCTTTTCGTGATCTACCCCAACCAGCCCAAAACCTCCATCTGAGAGGGAAAGGAAAACAAAAACGCAAAAGAGCGTACCGCATGGTACGCTCTTTTTTCTGTGGATGAGGGTGTCCGCGGATGAGGGTGTTTCTCCGAGCGCAAACCAAGGAACTGTTTGCGCGAGGAAGAGGAGGCGCAGCGGAACGAGCGAAGCGGCTCACTTGTGAGACGATGAGGGATGTGAAGCTTGTGCCGACGAAGCCGTCACGGCGCGTGCGTAGGAGGCATTGTCTCTGCTTCTCCCTCGCTGCCGCCCATCTTCCCGCCCGCCAATCTCTGCTCCTTGCACCCATCGCGCCTCGCGCTCTGGAACCATTGCGTTCGGAACTCCTGATGGTATGGCGTTTCCCCAAGCCTTCCCCCTTGAGGGCCGACTCCCCCTGTCAGGGGGAGATGTCGCAACGCG
>JAFQLA010000277.1 GCA_017396725.1 Oscillospiraceae bacterium | reverse complement strand
TCTATGACTATCTCCGCCTCCTTTGGGCCCGTGTGGGCACCCCTCACTGCCCCAAGTGCGGCAAGGAGATCCGCCAGCAGACCATTGACCAGATCATCGATCAGGTGCTCTCCTTCCCCGAAGGCACCCGCATTCAGGTGATGGCGCCTGTGATCCGCGGCCGCAAGGGTGAGTATACCAAGGTGTTCGAGGATGCCCGCAAGTCCGGCTATGTCCGCGTGCGGGTGGATGGCAGCTTGTATGACCTTTCCGAGGAAATCCCTCTGGAAAAGAACAAAAAGCATACCATCGAGATCGTGGTGGACCGCCTTATTATCCGCCCCGATATCGCTCAGCGCCTGACGGACAGTGTGGAGACGGCGTCCTCTCTTGCCGGCGGGCTGGTGCTCATCAATCTTGTGCGGGAAGAGCAGGATATTCTTTTCTCCCAGAACTACGCCTGCGAGGACTGCGGCGTTTCCATCGAGGAATTGACGCCCCGTATGTTCTCTTTCAACAATCCCTACGGCGCCTGCCCCAAGTGCAGCGGCATTGGCAGCCAGATGAAGGTGGACCCCGCGCTGGTGGTTCCCGATGATTCTCTTTCCATTCTCGATGGCGCCATTACCGCCACCGGCTGGAACTCCATCCGGTCCGACGGCATTTCCCGCATGTATTTCGATGCTCTCTCCAAGAAATACCACTTCTCTTTGTCCACCCCCTTCAAAGATCTCAGCGACAAGGTGAAGGATATCATTTTCTATGGCACCGGCGGCGAAAAACTGGAGATCGTTTACGAGCGCGCCAACAGCCATGGTGTTATGAACCAGCCCTTTGAAGGCATCATCAACAATTTGGAGCGCCGCTATCGCGAGACCCAGAGTGAGGCCAGCAAGGATGAGATCGAAGAACTGATGGGTGAATGCCCCTGCCCTGAGTGCAAGGGAAAGCGTCTGCGCAAGGAGGCGCTTGCCGTCACCGTGGGCGGCCTGGATATCGACACCTATACCCGCAAAAGTATCGGTGAAGCCCTTGCCTTTGTAGAAGAGCTGACCCTTACCGAAACCCAGAAAATGATCGCCGAGCAGATCGTAAAAGAGATCCGCGCGCGGCTGGGTTTCCTGCGCTCTGTGGGGCTGGAATACCTGACGCTGAACCGCTTTGCAGGCAGCCTTTCCGGCGGTGAGAGCCAGCGTATCCGTCTCGCCACCCAGATCGGCTCCAGCCTTATGGGCGTTCTCTATATTTTGGATGAGCCTTCCATCGGCCTTCACCAGAGGGATAACGATAAGCTCCTTGCTACGCTTTGCGAGCTGCGCGATATGGGCAATACCCTCCTTGTGGTGGAACACGATGAGGACACCATGCGCGCTGCCGACTATCTGGTGGATGTGGGGCCCGGCGCCGGCGTGCACGGCGGCAG
The DNA here is from genome assembly GCA_017396725.1 of Oscillospiraceae bacterium. The sequence continues at coordinate 720 of JAFQLA010000277.1, read as the reverse complement.
GATCGTGGCCTGCGGCACCCCCGAAGAGGTCATGGCCAATGAAAATTCTCTCACGGGCCAGTATCTCAGCGGCAAAAAGAAGATCCCTGTTCCCGCCCAGAGACGCCGCGGCAACGGACACGAACTGCGCGTTATCGGCGCGGCGGAAAACAATCTGCGCCATGTGGATGTTTCCATTCCTCTTGGAACTTTTACCTGCGTGACGGGTGTTTCCGGCAGCGGCAAGTCCTCCCTTGTCAACGAGATCCTCTTCAAAAAGCTGGGGGTATCCCTCAACCGCATGAAGGCCCGCCCCGGCAAGCACGAGCGCATCGAGGGCATGGAGTATCTTGATAAAGTCATCGATATTGACCAGAGCCCCATCGGCCGCTCGCCCCGCTCCAACCCCGCTCCCTATACGGGACTTTTTGACGATATCCGCACGCTCTTTGCCTCTACGCAGGAGGCGAAAAGCCGCGGTTACGGCCCCGGGAGATTCTCCTTTAATGTCCGCGGCGGCCGCTGCGAAGCCTGCGCGGGCGACGGTATGCTGAAGATAGAGATGCATTTCCTGCCCGATGTATTCGTGCCCTGTGAGGTCTGCAAAGGTAAACGCTACAACCGCGAAACGCTGGAAGTGCGCTATAAGGGCAAGAATATCGCAGAAGTGCTGGATATGACGGTGGAAGAGGCCCTTTGCTTCTTCTCGTCCATCCCCAAGATCGCTGCCCGGCTACAGAC
>JAFQLA010000276.1 GCA_017396725.1 Oscillospiraceae bacterium | reverse complement strand
CGGAGAAAAGTGTCTTTTCGCCATAGCCCTTGGAAACATTTTTCAGCACCAGCACCTCATCGCCATGGAATTCTGCCACGGAGAACTGCTGGCGCATTTTCCGCTCCTTGGTAGGCTTGGCGGTGGTGCGCATGCGCTCGATGCGTTTTTCCATGGAAAACGCGCGCTTATGAAGGGCGTCATTACCCATAAAGGCCCAAAGGTGCAGCTTGTCGGCAGCTTCGGTAAGCTGCTCGATCTTAGCCTGCTCCTTGAGATACTGCTTCATGCGCTCCTGATAGCGCCGCTCTTTTTCGATAGCATAGAAGCTATAGTTACCGGAATAGAATTCCGCCTTGCCGTCCAGCACCTCGATGATGCGGTTCACGGTCTTATCCAGGAAATAGCGGTCATGGGAAATGGTGAGTACCGTCCCCTTGAAGCGGGAAATATATTCTTCCAGCCACTCGGTGGCGTGGAGATCGAGATGGTTGGTAGGCTCGTCCAGAAGAAGGATATCCGTATCCTCCAGAATAAGGCGGGCCAGATTCACGCGGGTCTTTTCGCCGCCGGAGAGACTGTCGAAAAGCTGGGCGCGCATGGCGTCCGAAATAGAAAGGCCGTTGGCTACCTTATTGACCTCCGTCTTGGTATCGTAACCGCCAAGACCTTCAAAGCGGGTGGTAAGCTCGCCGTAGCGGCGCAGCGTCTCGCTGTCACTCTCCCCCGCGGCCATCTTTTCGGCAAGTCGTGTCATTTCCTCTTCCATGCGGTGGAGCCGCTCAAACGCGGTTTGCAGCACATCCTCCACCGTATACCCCGCAGGATAGACAGGGATCTGGGAAATGAGGCCGATGCGGCGATTGGCGCCGATAACCACATCTCCCGTATCATAATCCATTTCACCTGTCAGGATCTTGAAGATGGTGGTCTTTCCCGCGCCGTTTTTGCCCAAAAGACCCACTCGCTCACCGGCGTCGATCTGGAAAGTGATGCCGTCAAGTATTCTCTTTTCCAAATCAAAGGACTTGGTAAGTCCGCTTACGCTGATGTCGATCATGCTGATGTAAATTCCTTAAAACTTGTATTCTCTGAGATAATTTGCGGTATGCTCCAGATGGCAGAAGCGGGACGCCTTCACCAGCACCGCAGCGCCGGGCACGATAGCGGAAGCGATGTCCTCGAAAGCATCTTCCTGCTTGGCATACCAATGCACTTCCTTGCAGCCTGCACTCTCGGCAGCGTGCGCCGTCAGCTTGCAGCCCGCGCCGATGGCAAAGAGCACATCCACATTCTTTTCCGCCGCACGAAGGCCCAGCTCGGTGTGCGCCTTTTCGGAAGCAGCACCCAGTTCACCCATATCACCCAAAACAGCGATCTTCTTGGTGCATTCCATCTTGCTGAGGATCTCCAGAGCCGCAGCCATGGACTGGGGATTGGCATTGTAATAGTCATTGAGCAGCACGCGGTCACCTGCAAGCTTTTCCACCTTCATGCGGTCACCCGTAGGGGTAAATTCGCTGACGCCGCGCTCGATCTCCGCTTTGGTAAGACCCAGCTTTTCGCCGATGACAGCTGCCATGGAGGCAGAATAGATCATGTGCACGCCGGGAGCGGGAATATCCAGCTCATAGGTCATATGACCGTCGGTGGTCACGCGGCAGGAAATGCCGTCCATGCCGTGATCCACGATATCCGTCACGCGGACGTTGCAGTTTTCACCGCTGCCGCAGCGGAAGATCATCTGAGGCAGTTCCACGGTATTCAAAAGGGCGTCATCGCCGCAAAGCACGGCAAAACCGCCGCTCTTGAGGTTCTCAAAAATCTCGCACTTGGCAGCAAGGATCCCCTCACGGGTACCGAAGAACTCGATATGCGCGTCACCCACATTGGAGATGACCGCCACATCAGGGCGGACGATCTCGCCCAGATAGCGGATCTCGCCTGCGTGGTTCATGCCGGTTTCGATAACAGCCACCTCATGCTCGCCCATCAGGCGGAACATGGTCATAGGGGTGCCGATGTCGTTATTGAAGTTGGCCGCAGTCTTGAGCACATTAAAGCGGGTGGAAAGAACGGTTGCGATCATTTCCTTGGTGGTGGTCTTACCCACGCTGCCCGTCACCTGCACAAAGGGGATGGAGAACTTATCGCGGTACCAGGAGGCAAGCGCCTTGAGCGCAAGGCGGGTATCGGCTACCTGAATATAGAACTTGCCCTCCACCTTTTCTTCAGGTACCTTGGCGCAGATGCAGCCTGCGGCGCCGTCTGCAAGGGCGGAAGAAATAAAGTCATGGCCGTCAAACTTTTCGCCCACCCAAGGCACGAAAAGACAGTCTTTTTCGATCTTGCGGCTGTCGGTGCAGACGGAAACAACATCGCACTCATTGCCATATACCAAAGTACCGCCGGTGGCTTTCACCACATCGCTCATCTTAAAGCTTACCATTTTGCTCCTCCTCTGATTCTGAGAGATTCTTCTGTGATCATCTGACAAAGGGTCTCGTATTCGATGCCTGCAGCAGCAGCTTCCTTGGGAAGGAGGCTGGCAGGAGTAAGTCCGGGCAACGTGTTGATCTCAAGGCACCAGATACCGCCGTTTTCATCCAGCAAAAAGTCGCTTCTGGAATAGACCTCCACACCCATGGCGCGGTGCAGCGCAAGGGCCATCTCGCCCATTTCCTTCTGCTGCTCCGCCGTGATATTTGCGGGGCAGATCTCCTTGGCGCCGCCGCTTTGATACTTGGAAACATAGTCGAAGTACTTGCCTTCGGGAACGATCTCCACCGCGGGAAGATACTTGTCGCAAAGAACGGCGCAGGCAAGTTCACGGCCGCTGATCTTCTCTTCCACGATCACATGGTTGCCGTAGGCAAGGATCTCCCGCAGCGCGGCGGCAAGATCCTCCCGGGTATCGGGAAGGAACACGCCGATGGAAGAGCCGCCGTTGACGATCTTCACCGCGCAGGGCACGGGCAGCTTTTCCGCAAGAGCAGGGATGTCCTCCTCGCCGTATGTAAATTCAGACCATGCAGGCGTCTTGATCCCTGCGTAATCCATAAACTTCTTGGTAACGGATTTGTCCATCGCCATGGCGCTTCCCAGATAACCCGCGCCGGTATAGGGGATGCCGAGGAGGTCGAAGGTTGCCTGCACGCGGCCGTCTTCACCGCAGGCGCCGTGCAGCCCAAGGAACACAAGGTCTGCCATACGGCAGATCTCCAGCACATTCTTACCGAAAAGACTGGGGCTCTTGTCCTTGCGCATCTTCCGCACCGCGTCCAGATCGGGCTCGGCAGCCAGAATGGAAAACTGACCGCAGCGGCCGTCCTCCACATCAAAAAGCGCTTCCAGATCGCCTTCGTAATCTTCAATACCGAGGAACATATCCACCATAACGGCGCGATGTCCCAGCTTGCGCATTGTCTTGCAGACGGACTGACCCGAAACCAGAGAAACGGTGCGTTCGGTACTCAAGCCACCTGCCAAAACCACGATTTTCATATTCTTTCCTCCATCCCTGCGGATTTGAGTAATATACATTGGCACAAATAGCCATACTAATGCTATTTTAACTAAGGTATTTTATCACACATTCCTGTCAAATACAACCAAAAGAAAAAGCTGTCCGCAGACAGCTTTTTCTTTTCTGTTTCATTGAAAGAGCCGGCTGAAAACGCTGCGGCTCTCCTGCTCTCTTTGGGTGTAATTCATAGCCGCAGAGATGAGCTGCGCCACCTCTCCCCTTGTCATTTCCCGGGCCATGTCCTTTGAGCCGAAGCTCCCCACGGCCATCACGCTGACAGACTCCAGATTGGCCACCGCCTGCCCCGCCCAGCTTTCATACTCCACGCTCCATGCCGAAACATCCACATCCCGGATATCCAGCATGCGGTTGAGAATGGCTGCCGCCTCGCTGAAGGTAACGGGAGACGCCGCATTGAAGGCGATCCCTTCCGCCGTGGGCACGCCGCACACCGCGCCGCATTTCAATGCCGCCGCAGCATAGCCTTTTGCCCAGGCGGGAATATCCGTATCATCGCAAAAACCCGTAACTCCCGTTTGGTCAAGGCTTTCCACCCCCAGCGCGCCCATGGCCATCGCCAGAAATTCGCTGCGGCTCACCGATTCTTCGGGGCGGAAAAAGTACTCGCTGCCGATCCGCTGCCCCACAAAAATGCCGTTTTCCGCAAGCTGCACCGCCGCCACATGATAGGGATGCCCTTCCATGTCGTTATAGACCGCATCTGTCGTCCGCTTAAGAACATTGACCACTACTGTGACAGGAGCCGAAACGCGCCCCTCGCTGTCGGCCGCGGTATAGGTGAAGGAGTCCTTCCCGGTGCGTCCCGCCTCAGGCGTATAGACGAAAGTATTGCCGTCTGCTTCCACTACACCGTACTTGGGCTCCTTTTCCACGGCAAAGACCGCCTCCGCGCCGCCTGCGGTCTTGAAAAAGCCAAGGCAGGAAACGCCTTCGTAGGTAGTCACCGTTCCCTCCAACGCTGTAGGGGCGCCGTTATCACCGCTTACCGTTTCCGTCTTGCTCCAAAAGGAGGCAGAGGCGCCCGCCGCCAGCAAAAAAGCTGTCAGAAGCAACGCTCCCGCCCTTTTTTTCCACATAGAAAAAATCTTCTTCAAACAAAAAACCTCCTTGATGGAATCTGCCTTTAGTTTCCATCAAAGAGGTTATTTTATGCAGGAGACTTTACGTGCGGAGCCACTCGGGAAGGGAGCGCTTCTTGATACCCGATACAACACCCATAGCGGCATACATCATCACGATGGATGTGCCGCCATAGCTGAAAAACGGCAGTGTAAGACCGATAACGGGCATCACATAGAGGCACATGCCGATATTGGCCAGGATCTGGAAAAGCAGCATAGATGCCATGCCCACGCAGACATAAGCCGACATGGCGCTTTTGGCAAGGCGGGCAATATGGAAGCAGCGCAGCACGATGGCACAGAGTAAAAGCAGCGCCAAAACGCAGCCGATCATACCCAGTTCCTCGCCCAGGGCGGAGAAAATGAAGTCATTGTACCGCTCGGGCAACGAAGAGGTATAGGAAGACTGGGTCTGAGTCCCGTTGAAAAGCCCCTGCCCCGCAGCCTGACCCGATCCCAGCGCAAGAATACTGCGGCCCTGATGCCAGCCGGCACCCATGGGATCAAGTTCATGGTCAAAAAGCACCGCGATACGGCTTCTCATATGGGAGGGCAGCAAATTAAAATGCCACATTGCCCAAAAGCCGCCAGCCGCCGCTGCACCGCCCAACGCAAACCAGCGAAGAGACATTCCCGCCGCAAAACCCATGCCCACAAAGATCATGGCATATACCAGCGCCGACCCCGCGTCGCGACTGATGACATACAAAAGGCCCACCATGAAAATCATATGTGCCGTAGGCTGGATCACATTGCCAAAGGCTTTGAGATCCCGCTCTTCTCTGAGCTTGGCAAACTGCCATGCAAGAAGAATGGTGTAGGTGATCTTCACCACCTCCGCCGGCTGAACCGTCATGGGGAAGCCGGCCAGCGCGGAGATACCCAGCATCTTACCGATGGTCTGGGGGCCCAGCCACGCGCGGTTGCCGTTAATCTCAATACCGAGAGGTGTGCGCAAGAGGAGGAAGAGCAAAACATTGAAGCCCAAAATCCACTTCCACTTCTGAGGCAGATCCTCCACATCCACCGCGGAAAGAAGGAAATAAAAAAGGATGCCAAGGAGCATACCTGCGCTCTGCACTATCACGAATTTATCGGATCCTGTGTGCCGCGTGGCGCTGGCAATGATCACGATGCCAAAAAGCGTAGACGCCGTACAAAGGCCCAGCAAAACCAGATCCGCCTGCCGGATAAAGTCGCCGAGAGTCTGTTTAACGTGCAAAGTCCTTCCTCCTTTCTGCGCGGAACACTTCATTGTATCCTTCACGCGCGGGTTTTAGTATGCTCAAAATATAGCACAAAAAGAAATTGATGTAAACGGGCGAATTTTAAGTTTGCAACCACGCAAAACTATGGTACAATACCCATGATCAAAATTGGCAGGAGGTGCGTCCATGGTCTACATTTCCCATAGTGTTGAAGAGACTGAGGCCATCGGCGCCCAGCTGGGTCAAACCCTTTCCGCCGGCACGGTATTGGCCTATATCGGCGACCTCGGTATGGGAAAAACCGCCTTTACCAGAGGCATTGCAAAGGGAATGGGCTTTACAGGCCGTGTCACCAGTCCCACCTTCACCATCGTGAATGAATACCCTTCCACTCCTCCTCTGTATCACTTTGACCTCTACCGTCTTGACGGGTCTGACGAGCTTTTTGATATCGGTTGGGAGGATTATCTCGCAGGCGACGGTGTCTGCGTGGTGGAATGGAGCGAGCGCGCGCCGGACGCGCTGCCTCCCGATACCCTTTGGGTCAAAATCAGCCGCTGCGAGGAAAATGACGCGTGGCGCGAGATCGAAATTTTTGACGGAGGTGCAAAGCCTTGAAGATCCTCTCTCTTGAAACCTCTGCCAAAAGCGTTTCCGCCTCTGTGACAGAGGGCAGCAAACTGCTGGCCTATTCCTATCAGTCCACAGGCCTCACCCACAGCCGCACCTTGATGCCCATGGTGGAGGCCATGCTGAAAAACAGCGATCTTTCCCTTTCTGACATGGGCGCCGTTGCCGTTGCCGTGGGCCCCGGTTCTTTCACCGGTCTTCGCATTGGTGTAGCCGCCGCCAAAGGTCTTGCCTGGGCGCAGGAGCTTCCCTGCTGCGGCGTATCCACGCTGGAGGCAATGGCGCAAAATGCCGCCCATATGGACTCTCTCGTGATCTGCGCTATGGATGCCCGCCGTTCCCAGATCTATAACGCCCTGTTCCTCGCCTCCCACGGCCAGCTGACCCGTCTCGCTCCCGACCGCGCCATCGCGCTTTGCGAACTTTATGAAGAGATCAAAGACGATCCCCGCCCCAAGATCATCGTGGGTGACGGCGCGCAGCTGACGCACGATTATCTCTGCCAAAAAGACGTGGTCTGCGAAATGGCCCCCGAACAGATCCGTTTCCAGAATGCCGCAGGTGTCGGCTTCCTTGCACAAAAAGCCGCGCAGGACGGCGCCCTTATCTCCGCTCAGGAGCTCTGCCCCGTGTATCTTCGCCTTTCTCAGGCCGAACGGGAACGGCTGGAGCGTGAAAAACAGTCTTAACTTAAACTGATATATATAATATATAAGAAACAGAAGGGAGAAAACTATGTTTACCGCCAATGTTCATGTTATGGATCATCCCCTGGTCGCCCACAAAATGACCATCCTCCGCGATAAGAATACCAGCGTAAAAGATTTCCGTGAACTGGTCAGTGAGATCGGTATGCTCATCACCTATGAAGCCACCCGCGATCTCCCCCTTACCGAAGTGGAAGTGGAAACTCCCCTCTGCAAGGCATCCGTTCCCACTCTCGCCGGCAAAAAGATCGCCGTAGTGCCCATTCTGCGCGCAGGCCTCGGCCTTGTAGACGGTGTGCTTCGCATGATCCCTTCCGCCCGCGTGGGCCATATCGGTATGTACCGCGATGAAGAGACGCTGGAACCCCACACCTATTTCTGCAAAATGCCCAAGGATATCGTTGAACGCGATATCATGATCGTTGACCCCATGCTGGCCACCGGCGGCAGCGCAGATGAAGCCATCGCCGAAATGAAAAAGATGGGCTGCAACCGCATCAAGCTCATGGTGCTGCTGGCCGCTCCCGAGGGCATCAACCGCATCACCGAAAAACACCCCGATGTGGAGATCTACTGCGGCGCGGTGGATTCCCATCTTAACGAACACGGTTATATCGTCCCCGGCCTCGGTGACGCGGGCGACCGCATTTTCGGCACCAAATAAAATAACTTCTCTTGAAGGAGACGGATAATACATCCGTCTCCTTTTTCTTTCATATACTTATCCGAAGCTGCCGTTTTCTCTTGTGTCACATATATCAACCAAAAAAAATTTGCATTTGACAAAATTTTTGTTGCATTTTTGTTGGAAATGTTGTAGAATAACCACAACAAAGAAATAAAAGATTGGTAGCTGTAACGAAGTGCTTCGCGCACGGGCTCAACTATCACTCAGTCTGCTGTCTGAGTGTTTCATACCCAATGTCGGTATGAAACACTTTTTCTTTTATCATTTATCATATCAATCTTTAAGGAGGTTTCATTATGTATCTTTTGACCAACGGTAAGCTCATTACCCGTGACCCCAACGGCAAGGGTTATTATGAGAAGGGCGCTGTCGCTTTTGAAGGCACCAAGATCGTGGAAGTCGGCGAAGAAGCCGATCTCCGCGCCAAATATGCCGATGCCGAGATCATTGATGCCAAGGGCGGCGTGATCATGCCGGCTCTGATCAATGCTCATACTCACATCTATTCCGCTTTGGCAAGAGGCCTCTCCATCAACGGCAACAATCCCACCAACTTCCTGGAAGTTCTGGACGGCACCTGGTGGACTCTGGACCGCAACCTTCTGCTCAGCGGCACCAAAGCCTCTGCCGATGCACTGTACCTCGATTGCATCCGTCAGGGCGTAACCACCGTTTTTGACCATCATGCCTCTTACGGTGAGATCCCCGGCTCCCTCTTCAAGATCGCGGAATCCGCCAAGGAATTCGGCATCCGCTCCTGCCTGTGCTACGAAGTTTCCGACCGTGACGGCGAGGAAAAGTGCCTGCAGGGCATTCAGGAAAATGCCGATTTTATCACCTGGTGCGAAAAGGAAAAGGATCCTATGCTGGCAGCCATGTTCGGCGGCCACGCCCTCTTCACCCTTTCCGATAAGACCTTTGACAGAATGATCGCTGCCAACAACGGCCGCACCGGTTTCCATATCCATGTTTCCGAAGGCATGAACGATGTGTACGATTCTCTCCAGAACTACGGCCGCCGTCCCGTGATGCGCCTGCAGGACCATGACATCCTTGGCCCCAAGACCATCCTCGGCCACTGCGTGCATGCCAGCACCGCTGAAATGGATATTATCAAAGAAACCGACACCATGGTGGTCAACAACCCCGAAAGCAACATGGGTAACGCCATCGGCATCTGCCCCGTACTTCAGCTTCATAAGAAGGGCATTCTCCTTGGCATGGGCACCGATGCCTACACCAACGATATGCTGGAATCCCTGAAGGTAGCGCTCTGCTCTCAGCGTTCCAACGCCTGCCATCCCAATGT
>JAFQLA010000275.1 GCA_017396725.1 Oscillospiraceae bacterium | reverse complement strand
AGAAGAACGATGTGGACTTTATCCTCGGCACTGACCCCGACTCTGACCGTGTAGGCATCATGGTCCGCGACCACGCGGGAGAATATCACCCCGTCAGCGGCAACCAGACGGGTGTTCTGCTGCTGGATTACCTCATCGGCGCCATGCGCCGCAAAGGCACTCTCCCCGCAAATGCCGTGGCCCTCAAGACCATCGTCACCACCGAGATGGCCCGCAAGGTGGCCCTTGCCAACGGCATCGCCTGCTATGATACCTTCACCGGCTTCAAGTTCATCGCTGAAAAGAAAAATCAGCTGGAAGAGAGCGGCGAAGGCAAGGTAGTCTTTTCCTACGAAGAGTCCTACGGTTATATGCTGGGCGACTATGTGCGGGATAAGGATGCTGTCACTGCGTCCATGCTGCTCTCCGAAATGGCCGCATGGTACGAGGCTAAGGGCATGACCCTTTTTGACGCCTTGGAGAACCTTTATGAAAGATACGGCTATTACGGTGAAAAGACCCACAATCTGGTGATGCCGGGTCTGGACGGTCTTGAGCGCATGGCAAAGCTGATGCAGTCTTTCCGCGATGTGCCTCCCACCGAGATCGCAGGCGTTGCCGTGACCGAACGCACGGACTATGCACCGGGTATCCACACCTGCTGCGCAGACGGCAGCACTTCTTCCATCGAGCTCTCCGGCTCCAATGTGCTGCGCTTCAAACTGCAGGACGGCACCGACATTCTTGTCCGTCCCAGCGGCACCGAGCCTAAGATCAAGATCTACGTGCTGACTCTGGGCAAAGACGCCAAGGAGCGGGATGAAAATCTTGCCAAATACTCCGCCTGGGTGGATGCCATCCCCCGCTGAAAAAATAAGCCCGATACCTCTGCGGTATCGGGCTTTTCTTTTCTTTCGGTGCATATACTAGCAGAAAAACGGAAAGGATGACCGCCTTGGATCTCTTCTATCCCTTTGTTCTGCCCAAATTACCTTATGACTACAATGCGCTGGAGGGCGCCATCAGCGCCCAAACGCTGGCTCTCCATCACGATAAGCACTTTGCCGCCGCGGTGGACACGCTGAACGCTCTGCTTTTCACCGCGCCCGCCTATCAGGATTGGCCTCTCACCCGCCTCATCCACGATTGGTCGGAACTGCCAATTGCCATCCGCGCCCAAGTCCGCCGCGCGGCAGGCAGCATCTATGCCCACGATCTCTATTTCCGCTCCATGGCACCGGCATCGCAGCGTGCCCAACCTTCTCCCGCGCTGCTGGGGGCAATGGATCGGGCCTTCCACGGCGCGGAAACCTTTTTCCAAGTATTCTCCGCCGCCGCAAAGGATGTTTACGGCAGCGGCTTTGTGTGGCTCATGAGCGACGGCAGCGGCGCGCTGCAGCTTGTTAAAACACCGGGGCACGAGATTTTGCTGGGTCTTACCCCCGTTCTCTGCTGCGATCTTTGGGAACACGCCTACTACCTCGACCGGCAAAACCGCAAGGAGGAATACCTCGCCTTCTTTCCCGGTCTTATAAATTGGGCTGCCGCCTCGCAGCGCTACGAGGCAGTTCTGGAGGCTCCGCCCTATCCCAATCCTTAAAAAACACCGTCTCCTTCAAGGAGACGGTGCTT
>JAFQLA010000274.1 GCA_017396725.1 Oscillospiraceae bacterium | reverse complement strand
GCAAGGCGGCCGAGGTCAATAGCTTCCCGCAGGGAAGCGCATTATACGAGGCACGCAGCATCGCCCAAACGGGGTCCCCGAAAAGTACGTGGAGCAACTGCGCCGCCGGTGGCGGATGCAGCAGATGCGAACACGCCGAGCGCAGCGAAGGGGCCGCGAGAGGCGTAAGCGGCTGCGTTTACAAAGCCGCCGCCGAAGCGAGACGTGCTTTTTTGGGGGAAAGCCGAGCGGCGGAGAGTTCCCCGATTCGGGCCCCGCAAAAGGTGGTAGTGCCAAAGGCACGTGCCTTTTGTGGGAAAGCAAGGCGGCCGAGATCAATAGCTTCCCGCAGGGAAGCGCAATATACGAGGCACGCCGCAGCGCAGCGCAGTTATCTTCTCGTAAAATTGGTCGCGATCTTGGGGTTATTGGGATGGTCAATGCCGTTCTGCTTGCCCAGTTCGATGCACTTGAGCAGCCATGCCATGTTGGCGGCCAGATTGATCATGGTCTGTACGCCCTCTTCATCCTGCACCACTTCCTCCGGCTCTGCGGCAAAGATGTGGTTCCAGTAGTTGGAGGATACGATGGGCATCTGGCTGATGGAAAAGTGCTTGTTGATGACATCCATAGTGGCGACCTGTCCGTTGCGGCGCGCGCTGGAGATGGCGGCAGCCGGCTTGAAGGCGAAGTTTTTGCCATTGGAGTAGAAAGCGCGGTCCATCACTGCCAGCAGCCGTGCGGACGGATGGGCATAGTATACGGGACAGCCGAATATAAAGCCGTCAAACTCTGCGGCGCGGCGGCCCACTTCATCGGCGATATCGCCAAATACACAGTGACCCAGTTCGCGGCATTTGCCGCAGGCAGTACAGTCGGGCAGGGGTGCATTGCCGATCCAGATAGTCTCGGTCTCGATGCCGTGCTGAGCAAGGGTATCTGCGATATAGCGCAGGGCAGTGCCGGTGCAGCCGTTGCGGCGGGAACTGCCGTTGACGAGCATAACTTTCATAACACAAAATCCTTTCCTATGGGGTTATACAATGCTTTATTGACATTATACTCCAAAAAGCGCGGTCGGGGCAATGGTTTTATTGGGGCGGTGTAACTATCGGCAAGGATAGAAGTGGCAGTGAAATAAGTAAGGTTAGAACCTGCAATGCCCGAAGAGATGTTGAGACATTGATAACGGATATATCTAAACGAAGATAAAAAAATACCCGAGAATGGTTCCAAGCCTGTGGGATACAAGTCCCTTTAGGGGGAAACAAATTCGGGTACATAAGAAGCCCCGCAGCTCACCGATGCAAAATGCCCCGGTGTAACGGCTAAAACCGCAACTGTGAATGCTTCTAATAAAAAAATATCACAGCCCAAGCCCGAAGTCAAGAACTCCCTCCGTGACGCTCCCTGCCTCTCCGCAGTAGAAGCAGGAGATAATGAATGGATGACCATTGACAAAGAAGCATTGAAAACAAAAAAATTCCCCTAGCCGTAAACGGCTAAAGGAATTTTTGAAAGTCCATTGGAGCGGTATTATTCACCGCCACCGCTCCTCTTATTCAATTCAATTATATACGGCGGACAATAAAAAAACAAGAGGCAGAGCGGGAAAATTTAACAAAGAATGGGATATGATTACTCTTCCTTTGCTTTGTTACGTGCGTCCTTAGCCATATTTAAAAAACCTTGAGAAAGAAGGTCTGCAAAGGATCACGTCGATCCCATCAGAGGGAATCGGCGCGGTCGCGGATGTTCTTGTGGAAGTCGATGATATGGTGAGAGTACTCCTCCTCCATGAGATCGGAGGTGATGAGGAAGTCCGCCGTTGCACGGTTGTTGGCAATGGGGATATCATACACCTGCGCGATACGCAGCAGCGCCTTGACATCGGGGTCGTGGGGCTGGGCGGTCAGCGGGTCGGAGAAGAAGATGACCATATCGATGCGCCCTTCGACGATCATAGCGCCGATCTGCTGGTCACCGCCGAGGGGGCCGCTGTTGTAGCCGCGCACGGGCAGGCGGGTCTGCTGGGTGATCATGCGGGCGGTGGTGCCGGTGCCGCACAGGAAGTGGCGGGAGAGGATCTCGCGGTTTTCCTGACACCAGGCGATGAGCTCCGGCTTTTTATTGTCGTGGGCGATAAGCGCGATGTTCTTCTGCTTGCCGATGGTCTGGGTGATGTAATCTGACATAGTGTATAAAACCTCCGTGGGGGATAGATGAGAGAAAAGTGGATGGGATACGAATATGAAGAAGTCGCTGCTTCGCCGCGCTGCGGCGTGCTTCGCCTCCCTTGTGTAAAGGGAGGTGCCTCGAAGAGGCAGGAGGGGTTGTTGGTTGCATAAAGAAATCGCTGCTGCGCGTTATGTAGAGCAAATTCATTTCTTGAAGGCTTTTCGTTAGAGGGGCTAG
>JAFQLA010000273.1 GCA_017396725.1 Oscillospiraceae bacterium | reverse complement strand
GTCGTTTTCATAGTATTCGTAAGGCAGAGCATACATGTAAGCCTTAGCGGGCATGGTCTGATGGAAAGCGGTATCAAACACAGCTACCTGAGGAATGTCCTTGCCCATAACAGCGGTGCAGGCATTGATGCCGGTGATGTTTGCGGGGTTGTGGAGAGGAGCCAGAGGAATGCATTCTTCCAGAGCCTTCATAACTTCGTCGGTAATGAGAACGGACTTGTTGAAAGCTTCGCCGCCGTGAACTACACGGTGACCAACAGCATCGATTTCCTTCATGGAGCTGATCACACCGTTCTTAGCATCAACCAGAGCATCCAGCACAGCCTGAATAGCTTCGGAATGAGTGGGCATAGCAATGTCGATAGCCTTGAGAGTTTCCTTACCTTCTACCTGGGGCTTGTAAGTGAACTTGCCATCGATACCGATGCGCTCGCAAAGACCCTTTGCCAGCAGATCGCCGGTTTCGGGATTGAGCAGCTGATACTTCAGAGAGGAACTGCCTGCGTTGATAACCAATACATTCATGATTTGATCTCCTTTTCCTGAGTGGACAATGCTGTTGCATTGCGCGCTCAAATCATATAAAATATTAAAAAATATTAATGAAAGTACAGTTGGACCTATTATTTGCCCAACAAATTAATTATACCACTATTTTCTTGTTGTACAACAGTTTTTTGCAAAATATCGCATTTTTAAAAAGGAAGGAGCCGCACCATGCAAGCTGTGGGCATCATTTGTGAATACAATCCCCTGCATTTGGGACATGCGTGGCAGATCAGCGAAACGCGGCGCCTTACAGGTGAAGACACCGCCATCGTTTGCGCCATGAGCGGCAATTTCGTCCAGCGGGGTGAGGCCGCCATTGTGCGAAAGCATGTCCGCGCCCGCGCTGCGATAGAAAGCGGCGCGGATCTGGTGCTGGAACTCCCTCTTCCCTGGTCGGTTTCCTCTGCTGAGCGTTTTGCCTACGGCGGCGTTTCCTTGCTGCAGGCAACAGGCGCTGTATCCGCCATCAGCTTCGGCAGCGAAAGCGGTGATCTTTCTTTGCTGCGCTCCGCCGCAGAATGCATGGAAACCGAAGCCTACCGCGAAGCGCTGCGCCGTCATTTGGAGCGCGGCGTAACTTACGCCTCTGCCGCGCAATCCGCCGCGCAGGAGCTGGGCTGCACAGGTGCCGCCCTTTTGAGTGAACCCAACAATACCCTCGCCGTGGAATATCTCCGTGCTATCGCCCGCTGCGGCGATCTTCTGAAGCCCATCTGTGTACTGCGCCGCGGCGCGCGGCACGATGGCGCCGAAGCCGACGGTATCGCCTCTGCTTCCGCTATCCGCCAAAAACTTCTGTCTGGTGCCGACGCGGATCTTTGGATGACTCCCGCTATGGCAAATTTGTACCGTGAGGAGGCAAAGCTCGGCCGCGCCCCCATCTCCCTTCAACCGGCAGAACGGGCCATTCTCGCCCGTTTACGCAGCATGACTAAAGAAGAGATGTCTCTTTACGACGAAGGCAAAGAAGGTCTCTCCAACCGCATTTTCAACGCGGTGCGCTCCGGCGCTACTGCAGAAGATATTCTGGAAAAAGCCAAAACCAAACGCTATCCGAGAGCCCGCCTCTGCCGCACGCTTCTTTGGATGTATCTTGGCATGATCCCTTCCGAAATGCCTTGCGAGGTTCCTTATCTCCGCGTCCTCGCCTGCAACGAACGTGGCCGGGAGGTTTTGAACCGCATGCGGAAAACCGCCACCGCTCCCGTGCTGGTAAAGCCCGCCGACGTCCGCAATCTCCACCCGCAGGCACAGCAGGTCTTTGCGCTGGAGGCGAAAGCAACTGACCTTTACACACTTTGCTATCCCGCGCTTTCTCAAGCTATTCCCGGCAGCGAATGGAAAGAAAACCCTGTGATCCTATAAAAAAAGCTGACGCCTGTGCGTCAGCTTTTTTCTTATTCCTCAGTGAAGTGTACATGGTTGAAAATATGATCCTGGCAGAAACAATGGTAGCCTGCGCAGCGGGAACAATAGCGGAACTGGAGATCAGGATGATCCGCATCCGTGCGGCCGCAGACGGCACACTTGTGGTGGTATGCGGCGTATTTTTCCTGCGCCTGCTGCTGGCGGACCGTACGGCGGAACTGGGTATTCTGGCGGGAGCGGATATACCGCTGGCGATCCTGCCAGCCAAGGAAGGTGGGCAGGAAAAAGACCACATAGTTCAAAAGCGCCACCACGGGAAGCACTACGCCGATGATATCCCCCTGACCGATGGCGGAAACGATATCGATGAGGAAGATGGCGGCATCCAGATACGCAAGCCATTTGATTTTGATGGGGATAAAAATCAGCAGCAGCTGCACATCGGGGAAAAGTGTGGCAAAAGCAAGGAACAGAGAAAGATTAATGTAGGAAGTTCCCGCAATGGTCAGACTATGGATACCTGTAATCAGGCTGGCAGCCACCGTGCCTATCAGAGTCAGCACCACACCGCCCACATAATAAATGGTGAACTTTGCCGTGCCCCATCTCTGCTCCAGTGTGTTGCCGATAAAATAGTAGAGATACAAAGAAAGGATCAATGCGATGGCGCCGAAGCTGTTGGGCACAAAGATAAAGCTGATGAGCCGCCAGATCTCGCCGTGAAGCAGCGACTCCAGATTAAAGGCGAGAAAAGAGATGGGCGCAAAATTCCGTCCGGTCAGGAGGAAGAGAAGATATACCACCACATTCCCCGCCACGATATAACGCATCAGATTGGGGATGCCGAAGTTGGGATGCAGCGCGCAGAAACGGTCGATTTTACTGTAAAGCTTTCTCACGGATGAAGAAGCCTCCTTCATATGATTACGAAAACCATTGTAGCCTATCTTGCCGCAAAAGTCATTAATAATCTTTAAACTTCAAAAAAATACAAATTTTTCAAACAAAATACTTGACACACGCCCCTTCAATAGATATACTGTTACAGGCGCAAAAAGCGCTGACAATTACATCCCTTATCAAGAGTGGCGGAGGGAACGGCCCGATGAAGCCACGGCAACCTGCGAAAGCAAGGTGCCAAATCCGACGCCATGCGACAGATGAGGAGCAATTGAAATGCAACACGGTCTGTCCGAAGGACGGAGCGTGTTTTTTTCTGCTCTGCAAAACCTGAATCACGAAAGGAGCAATATAATCATGGCAAAGCGTTTGTTTACTTCCGAATCCGTTACCGAGGGTCATCCCGATAAGATCTGCGACCAGATCAGCGACGCTGTGCTGGACGCCAT
>JAFQLA010000272.1 GCA_017396725.1 Oscillospiraceae bacterium | reverse complement strand
GAAAAGGAGCGCTGCCTGGATAAGGCTATCTATCTCTTTGAGATCGACGGGGAAAAGTATTTCCTTGTCTCCAATGAGACCGTGGCCGAGGGTAAGCACCTCTTTTGGTTTGAAGTGGCTCACACCCGTGAGATCCAACCCGGCTTTGTGGCCTTCCTCGTCATCACCGGCGCCCAGCTCAACCGCTGGTACGAAAGCCGCGCCTACTGCGGCCGCTGCGGTAATCGCACCGAGCACAGTACCACCGAGCGCGCCATGGTCTGCCCCCAGTGCGGCACCACGGAATATCCCAAGATCTGCCCCGCCGTCATCGTCTGCATCCGCAACGGCGACAAGTGCGTGGCCTCCCGTTTTGTAGACTCCCGGGGCAACGCCCGCTACAGTCTCATCGCCGGCTTCAATGAGATCGGTGAAACGCTGGAAGAGACCGTTCACCGCGAGGTGATGGAAGAGGTCGGCATCAAGGTCAAGAACCTCACCTATTACAAGAGCCAGCCCTGGAGCTTTTCCGACACCCTCCTCTCCGGCTTCTATTGCGATCTGGACGGTGACGATACCCTCCATGTTGACCACAACGAGCTCAAAGAGGCCTTCTGGCTCTCCCGCGATGAGATCCCCTGCCGCGAAAACGACATTTCTCTTACCGCGGAAATGATGGAGAATTTCCGCAAGGGCCTTTATTAAAAGGAGTTTTCTATGCTGTTTTTTCTTCTTGTGATGGCTGCGGTGGTCTTCGCTGAAGAGCGGATCCGGACATATATCCGCTCCGCGCCCCCCGAAAATACCGCCCGCTCCTTCTGGAATGACCGCGTGCGCATTGAGCATGTGGAAAATACCGGTTTTTCCGCCTCCCGCCTGCAGGACCGCCCCGAAGTGGTGCAGGCTGTCAGCACGGCGGCAACGGCGGTTTCTTTCCTCACTGTGCTCCCTGAGCTTTTCCGCCGCAAAAAGAGCGCAGGCTTTCTTTTGGGCGCAGGCCTTCTTTTCGGCGGCAGCCTTGCCAATCTCCTTGACCGCACCTTCCGCGGCTCGGTGACGGATTACCTCCGTTTCCCCAGGCTGCCTTGGAAGAAGGTTCGCACCCTGGTCTTTAACTTTGCTGATCTGTGCATCCTTCTGGGCGCTCTCACCGTGATGCTCCATTCCCTTTTCGGCAAAAAGAAATGAGGCCGCCTATGCCCACATCCGAAAACCGCCGCTTTGAAATCACCTCGTTTGCGCTCCACATGCTGGCCATGCTTTTTATGCTCTGCGACCATATGTGGGCCACGCTCTTTCTCTCGCAGGATTATCTCACCTGGATCGGGCGCATCGCCTTCCCCCTCTTCGCTTTTATGCTTGCCGAGGGTTTTGTTCACACCAGTGACCGCAAAAAATATGCCAAACGGCTTTTGATTTTTGCCCTCATCAGCGAACTGCCCTTTAACCTGATGCTTGCCGGCGGCCTGATCTATCCCCTGCACCAGAATGTGATGTTCACCTTCCTGCTGGCTTTTGCCGCCATGGCGCTGTGCGAAAAGATCCGGCATCGTTTTTCCCGGCTGCCCGGTATTCTTCTTTGCCTTCTGACAACGCTGGGATTCCACTTCGCAGGTTTTATTACCTTCGTGGATTATTACGGATACGGCATTCTCACGGTGCTGGTATTCTATTTCACCCGCACCACCGCAAGCGACACAAAAAAGCGAAAATACCTTGCCGCAGCCGTGCAGCTTTTTGCCCTTTATTTCATTAACTGCGAACTTATGGGCGGTCTTGTGATTCCCATTACCATAGGCGGCAGTGAGATTTTGATCCACCAGCAAGGATTTGCCCTTCTGGCTCTGCCCCTTATCTGGCTTTATCGCGGCAAACAAGGCCCTTACAACAAGGGCATCCGCATCCTCTACTATTCCTTCTACCCCGCTCATATTCTCATACTTGCGCTTTTGATGATTTTTCTGTAATAAAAAACGGATGGTCTGAGACCATCCGTTTTTTATTTATTCAATATTCGATCACAATACGGATATCGCCCGTATCGCTGGTAAGCTGACATTTGCCAGCGCCTAAGGACGCCGGCACATCCACATCCCCCGTATCACTTCGCGCGAGAAAGATCTTATCCTCCCGCAGACTGCCCGTGATATCCCCTGTATCGGTGGTAACGGAGATCTCCGCGGCGTCACAGCGCACAAATTCCACATCACCTGTACCGCTTTCAATGGAAAACATCTCTGCGGCAACAGTATCCTCCAGCAATATATCTCCCGTGTCGCCGCCGGATATCAGGTTTTGGCACTGCATGTCACGCATCTCGACTCTGCCGGTGGAAACGCGGATCTCCGCATCTCCCTGCACGCTCATATCCGAAAGGCTCACATCCCCCGTCGCGGTGAGGATCTCCAAGGCCCCCGCGGATACTTTTTCCATGGTGACATCGCCCGTATCGGTCTCTACAGAGATCATTCCCTTGGCGCAGGCACCATTTTGCACATCACCCGTGTTGGTGAGGATATCGATACTTTCAAAGGTAAAAGTATTCGGCAGAGTCACATCCCCCGTATGCTCCCGCACCGTGAGCGCAGTATACTCGCCAAGGGGCAGATACACGGTCACTGTGGGCGCATCCGTGAAGATACCGATATGATCGTACCATTCACTCTCGTCCACCTCTTTGATCGTGAGCACACCGCCCTCGATGGTCACGGTATGTCTGGCGCTTCGCGATTCATAGCAAACCACTTTGCCTTCCTCGCTGAGGACGAAGGTTACATCCGCAACAGAGGTGTCGACGGATATGCTCTCGAATTCCTCGCTCAGCTCATGGGTATTGGTCTCATATGCGGGAGTGCTCAGCTTACTGAGATCCCAATTGCAAGCCGCCAAAGCCGCAACGGATATTGCCGTTCCCAGAACCACAAGGCATGCTGCTGCAGCCAGCCAGATCTTCGTTGCCTTTTTCATACCGCCTGCTCCTTTCTCATAAAGAGCCGCTTGACCCACAGCGCCGTTTTCTTGGTAAGGAGCCCCATGGCGCGGCTCACGCCCTTGCAGCCGAAAAACAGAAAAATGGCAAGTCCGCCGCAGATAAGCCCCGCGCCCACGCTCATGGCGCCTGCAAGAAAGCTTCCCCGCACGGCCAAAAACGCGCCTGCCGCCGCAACGGCCACGGCGAAAGCCGCCAGCGAAACTTCAACCGCCCAAAGGGCGATCACCACCGACCAGATGGCCGCGTAAAGTGCCAGCAGCACCGCAAAAGCCGCCGCCAGCAGTGGGAGCCACAGCGGAAAACCCAGCACCAGCAGCACGATCTCCCACGCGCTCAGCCTGCGCGTTGTCCGCATCCGTTCCTTTACCAGCACGGTAAGAGGAATATCTGCCATGATCCGGGCCGCGATCTCATCCACAGACCCCAGCTGGGCAACTGCCTCTTCTTCCGGAATGCCGTCCTCCATCCGCTCATCGATCATTTCGCCGTAAAAAGAGAGCCGATCCTCTATCTCCGCCTGCGGCAGGCCTGAGAGTTTTTCATATAACTGCGCGATAAATTCAATTTTTGTCATAACTCTCATCCTCTCTGGTGACAAAACTGTAGATGGAGACCATTTCTTTCCACTCGTTTTTAAATTCCTCGATCCGCCGGCGCCCCGTATCGGTAATGCGGTAATACTTGCGAAGCCGCCCGCCGTATTCCGCGGTGCGCACCGTCAGCATGCCGGCATTTTCCAACCGCTTGAGAATGGTATACAAGGTGGACTCGGAAAGCTCAAGATACGGCTTCATATCCTTAATGATCTTGTAGCCGTAGGAATCCTCATTTTTGATGGCCGCCAGAACGCATACATCCAGCAAGCCGCGTTTGAGCTGAAT
>JAFQLA010000271.1 GCA_017396725.1 Oscillospiraceae bacterium | reverse complement strand
TGGGTCTCCTATGCCTTTGCCGGCATTCGAGCGGGTGTTATTGCACTGATCCTCGGTGCAGCGGTGAAGCTCTCCAAATACACCAAGCGCAATGCGCTGAACATCTCGCTGCTGGTCATCGCTTTTGTGCTCAGCGCTCTCTTCGGCATCAATGCGATCCTGCTGATCCTCGGCGGTCTTGTCTTTGGCCTGATCTGGTTCGGCCTGCTGAAAAAGAACGAAAAGGAGGCGGCGAAATGAGTAATCTGCTTCTGCTTTTTGTAACCTTCTTTAAGATCGGTCTCTTCACCATCGGCGGCGGTTATGCCATGATCCCCCTCATCCGTGAAGAAGTCATCGGCCGCGGCTGGCTCTCGGCACAGAGTCTGACCGATTTTATCGCTGTTTCCGAATCCACCCCCGGTCCCTTTGCGGTGAATATCGCTACTTTTGTCGGCTTTGATACGGCAGGTCTGGCGGGCGCACTCTGTTCCACGCTGGGCGTTATTCTCCCCTCTTTCCTGATCATTCTCTTTGTGGCAAAGTTCTTTTTGACCTTTTCCAAAAACAGATGGGTTCAGGCTGCCATGGGCGGTATTCGTCCCGTTGTTCTCGGTCTGATCGTCGGCGCTGCCTACAGCATCGCTTCCGGTATTCTCGTGATCGGCAGCTACAGCGGCTTTGCCAGTATTCTTTCCATCGTGGACTGGAAAGCGGTAATCATTTGTGTTGTTTGCTGTGTGATGCAGTTTAAGTTTAAAGTGAAAGCCATTCCCCTGATTGGCAGTGCTGCAGCTATGGGTCTGCTTCTTTACGGTGTGGCTCCCTTAATCGGCTGGTAAGGTGAAGAGCATGACGGATAAAGAACGCGCCGCGAAAGCGGTGGAACTGTTGGAAAAAGAATATCCCGATGCGGAGTGCTCGCTGGAAGCGGATGAAGCTTATCGTCTGCTGATCTCCGTGCGGCTTGCGGCCCAGTGCACCGATGCGCGGGTCAATATCGTTACAGCGGAACTGTTTGCCAAGTATCCTACCCTGGAATCGCTTGCACAGGCAGATACCGCCGATATTGAAGCTATTGTGCGCCCCTGCGGGCTCGGTGCAACCAAAGCTGCCAGTATCTCCGGCATGACGCGGATGCTCGTTTCCGAATACGGTGGCGTGGTACCCGATACGATGGAAGAACTGCTGAAGCTTCCCGGTATCGGCCGCAAGAGTGCCAATCTGATCCTTGGCGATGTTTACGGCAAGGAAGCGGTCGTGTGCGACACCCACTGCATTCGCATCACCGGTAAACTCGGCCTGATTGATACCAAAGATCCCACCAAGGCGGAGATGCAGCTGCGCAAAGTGCTGCCGATGGACAAGGCGAACGCTTTCTGCCATCGTCTTGTGCTTCACGGAAGAGCTGTATGTGTTGCGCGCCGCCCCAACTGTGCCGCCTGTGTGATGGCACCGATCTGTAAATCTGCCTCTGATGAGGCAAACAATAAATAGATCCACCAATTCTGAAAGGATGATATTTATGGCCAACCAGACTTACCTGCAAAACATCGAAAAAGCAACAGACCTGACCACCACCCTGCGCTATTTCGGGAGCCTGCATACCGTGATGTACTGCGATTTCTGGAATGCACTTCCCGTGGACGGCCGTCCTTACATGCAGAAGGTGGAAGAGATGCTCTCCCGCCAGTCCAATGCCATTTCCAAATCTCCCGAAATGGTTGCTCTCGCTGATTATTTCAAAGGCCTTTCTGACGACGATTATGAGAATCTTTACGATCGCGCCCTTGGCCAGCGAATCGTCCGCGGTCAGGAACGCTCCAATAAAGTACCGCTGGAACTTCGCATCGAGATGAGTAACTTCACCTCCGAGGCACAGATGGTCTGGCAGGATGCCATGAAAACTTCTGATTTTGAAAAATTCCGTCCCTGGCTGCGCCGCGCCTTTGAACTGAAAAAGCGCTATGCCGATGCTGTTGACCCCAACCGCAATCCTTATGACGTTCTTGTTGGTGAAGTGGATGAAGGCCTTGATGTTGCCGGTGCACAGGCACTCTTTGCCGAACTGCGCGACGGTATCGTGGACATTCTGCAGAAGTGCGGCGAGCAGCAGGCCAAGATCGATAAGTCCATTCTGGATGTGGACGTTGATCTTTCCGTTAAGAAGGAACTTGCTTATAAGGCTGCCCTGCTGAGCGGTTTCAATCCCAACCGCGGCACCATCACTGAGCGCCTGCATCCTACCTGTGCCGGCGTTGGCCCGCGCGACTGCCGTCCGACTGCCAACTACACCACCGTTTGGAGCGGTATCAC
>JAFQLA010000270.1 GCA_017396725.1 Oscillospiraceae bacterium | reverse complement strand
TCCCGTCAGGCAGTCTCCCGTTGGGAAATGGGAACGGCTATGCCCGATTCCCCCAATCTTTTGGAGATCAGCCGCCTTTTCAATGTTTCCGCAGACTACCTTCTGCGGGATGAGATCGATCGGGACGAAGAGATCCCCGCGGTCAAAAAAGTGCAAAGCAACATGGACGCCCGCCGCAACCGCGAGACTGCTTTCCTCGTTTCCTTTACACTGCTCTCTCTTTCTTTTGTCCTCTCCCTTGCCAGCTGGTTCAACGGTTTGGGGTTCTTCGGCATCCTCGGCTGCTGCGTGCTGCAGGCAGCCTTGGTGGTCGGCTTTGAACTGGGCTTCCGCCGTCAGCTCACCCCCAGTGCAGAAGCCCTTGCCTTTCGCCGCAAATTTCATCTCGCCTGCGCGTGGCTCTGCACCTTTGCGCCTTCCTGCGTGCTTTTCTGCCTGCTGGACTTTGCCGCGCAGCTGATCTTCCGCAATCAGCTTTGGTGGTCTCCTTACATGAACCCGCTGATGCGCTATTTTTTCCCTCCGCTTGTTGGTGCTATTCCCGCAAGTCTTATCAGCTTCTTCATTTTGAAGAAGAAAAAATAATTCCTCGAAAGGATCTCTCCCATGGCAAAAGATAACTCCTTCCTCGGCACAGAACCCGTTGGAAAACTCCTGCTGCGGCTCTCCGTTCCCACCATCACCGCGCAGCTCATCAACATGCTCTATAATGTGGTGGACCGCATTTTCATCGGTCACATCCGCGATGTGGGTGACATGGCGCTGACAGGCGTCGGTGTATGCATGCCCCTTATTATGATCGTTTCTGCCTTTTCCTCTCTATGCTGCAGCGGCGGCTCGCCCCGCGCCTCCATCTTTATGGGCCAGGGCGATGACGAAAGCGCGGAAAACACCATGGGCAGCTGTTTTACGCTGCAGGTCATCGTTTCTCTTTTGCTCACGGTATTCCTTCTCATCTGGCAAGAAGATCTTCTCTGGGCCTTCGGCGCAAGCGAAAATACCATTTCCTACGCCGTGGATTACATGAAGATCTACGCTCTTGGCACCATCTTTGTGCAGCTGACTCTGGGCATGAATTATTACATCACCGCGCAGGGTTACAGTAAAACAGCCATGAAAACGGTGCTTATCGGCGCCGCCTGCAACATCGTCCTTGACCCCATTTTCATCTATGCCTTTGGTCTCGGCGTCAAGGGCGCGGCCCTCGCTACCATCATCTCTCAGGCCATTTCCTGCGCGTGGGTCCTCTTTTTCCTGACGGGCAAAAACACCAAGCTGCGCCTGCACTCCTCTTCCATCGTCATCCGTCCCAAGCTGCTGCTCCCCTGCCTTGCCCTCGGCATTTCCCCCTTTGTGATGCAGTCCAGCGAAAGTGTCATCTCCATCTGCTTCAACGCCTCCCTTCTGGAATACGGCAGCGATATCGCCGTAGGCGCTATGACCATTCTCGCAAGTGTAATGCAGTTTGCCATGCTGCCGCTGCAGGGTCTTGCCCAAGGCGCGGGGCCTATCACCAGCTACAACTTCGGCGCCCGCAATGCCGCGCGCGTGAAGGAGTCCTTCCGCCTGCTCTTAAAGTGCAGTCTCATTTACTCCATGGCCCTTTGGGCGCTTATTATGGTATTTCCCCGCCTTTTCGCTTCTATCTTTACACCCAATCCCGCCCTTTTGGAGTTTACCGCCGGCGCTCTCCGGATCTACTGCGCTGTTCTGGGCATCTTCGGTCTGCAGATCGCCTGCCAGATGACTTTTCTGGCACTGGGCAATGCCAAAAGCTCTATTACCGTTGCCGTGGTGCGGAAATTTGTGCTGCTGCTTCCCCTCATTTATCTTATGCCGCAGCTGATGGCTGACAAAACCATGGCCGTTTACGCAGCCGAGCCCGTTGCGGATATTCTGGCCGTGAGCTTTACGGCAATTCTCTTCCACCGCCAGTTTAAAAAAATCATGCGCGAACTGGAACTTCCCATCCCAAAGGCAGGTGACACACCGTGAAAAAGCTTCTTGCCATATTCGACCTTTGCCCCAAGTGGCTGCGCCATATTCTACTTGCCTTTTTCTCCCTGTGTATGGGTCTTGCCGTATCTCTTATGGTGCTTTGGCTGAACTTCGATTCTTTGGGCAAAGTATGGGAATGGATCGGCAAGCACCCTTCCTACCTGCTGCTCACCGCCCTGATCTACGGGCTTTTGACCTATCTTTTGGGCGTCATCATCGGCCGGCTCTGGATCGCCGCGCTGATCGTCTCCGTCCTGGGTATGGGCTTGGCGCTGGTAGACTATCTCAAAACCGTTATCAACGGAACGCCCCTCTCCCTCGCTGACTTCGGTCTTGTGACGCAGCTTGGTGAAGTGGCAGGTGTGGCAGGCGATCTGACGCCGCCGAGAGATTTCTTTTTAGGCTTTGCCGCACTCCTCGTCTGCGTGGCCGTGCTTTTCATCCTGCGCCGCGCCACCCGCGTTTCTCTTCGCGCCCGCATCGCAGGCGGTATTCTCTGCCTTGCTATGCTCGTTGTCCTCTTTATCCCCGCTCCCGCCGCCGTTGTGGGCGATCTTTTCGGCGTGGATGTTTATACCCGCATGTCCCCCGCCGGCAACAAGCAGTTTTACGGCATGACCCTGGCCCTTTGGCGGGACGCTGTGGTACAGAGTGTGCCTGAACCTGAAAATTATAGCGAAGAATACATGCAGGAGGTCCTCGCCCGCATTGATGAACTGCTTTTGGCTGAGGAAGTCCCCGCTCCCGCCATAGCCGAAGGTGTGCAGCCCAATGTGATCATGATCCTTTCCGAGGCCTTCTTTGATCTTACCAAGCTGCCCGATCTCACCTTCTCCTCCGACCCTGCGGAAAACTTCCACCGTCTGCAGCAAGAAAGCATCAGCGGCGACTTCTATACCCACTATCTCGGCTACGGCACAGGCTATCTGGAAATGGCCATGCAGTACGGTATCAGCAACCGCGATTTCGGCCCCGGTACCAACATCTGCTTCATGGAAGACGAGGTCTACGAGTATTTCCGCTCCCTGCCCGATCAGTACTTAAAGAGCGGTGTTTACCGCGCCGAGATGCTCCACGCCTACAACGATTCCCTCTATAACCGCACCGTCACCTACCCCATGCTGGGCTATTCCTCCCTCCTTTTCTCCGCCGATGTGCAGCAGCTGCCCATCGAATGGGACGGCAGTGTCTACGGCGGCTACTATCTTTGTGACTCCTTCTTCTATAAGGGCGTTCTCAACCGCATGGAGGGGATCAATGCCGCCGGTGACCGCGCCTTTCTCTACGCCATCACCATGGAAAACCACCAGCCCTTCGATGCCGATAAATTCGGCTACGAGTGCCAGATCGATGTGGAGAGCAGCACCCTCAGCGAAGAAGACATGGCCATCGTCCGCGTGATGCTGGAAGGTATGACCCGGGCCGATCAGGCGCTGGGTGAGCTGACGGCCGCTCTGCAGGAAAGCGAAGAACCCACTGTGGTGGTCTTTTTCGGTGACCACCGCCCCAACCTCTTTATGACCGACGGCGAAACGGTTTATACCAAGCTGGGCATCAGCCCCTCTTCCGACACCACCGAGTGGACGGCGGAAACTATCGGTGAGCTCTATTCCACCGACTACCTTATCTGGGCCAACGACGCCGCCCGTGACGCGGGCTTTACCGCGCAAGATACTCCCAGCAGCATCACCGCCATAGGCGGCGACCTTCTCTCCTTCACCGGCACAGAAGTTTCCCGCTACTGGGGACTTTCCCGCCTCATCGGGAATATTTCCCTCACCGATCAGGATCTTTTCTTTGTAGACGGCAGCGGAACGCCCTGCTTCTCCGCTGACGATGCAGGTCTCAGCGCCGAAGCGCAGGAGCTTTTCGAGCTTCGAAACGCCGTGATCTACGATGCTTTTTACGGCAAACAGTACATCACGCAGGCCTTGAATCTCCCTGCAGGCTCATAAACCAATGCCCCTCGCTTTGGCGAGGGGCATTTTCTGTCCGAAACTTTTCCTTGACAAATCCGGCCGTATATGCCATAGTTTTTACTGTAAATAGCTTTTCCCACGCGAAAAAGTTGATAGCCTTCGGGCATCGTGAAGGAGGAGACGCCCCCTTCGCGCGGAGACGCAGCCGTAACCCTGGTAATTCATTACCTTGTGTTATGGGCTGCTTTTATTTTTTGTACATTTATTTTAGGAGGATATTGTTATGATTACGAAGTACCATATGCCGGTAGACATTCACTTTGGCATCGGCTGTCTGAAGGATCTGGCCACCATGCTCACCGCGGAAGACCGCGTGCTGCTTATCACCGACCCCGGCCTCATCAAAGTAGGCGTGGCTGACCGCGTACTGGATGTGATCAAGCCCACCAACGCCGAAGTCAAGGTATTCGACGGAGTAACTCCCAACCCCACCGCAGACCTGGTGGAAAACGCCATGGCACAGCTGCGTGACTATCAGCCCTCCAAGCTGGTGGCTCTGGGCGGCGGCTCCTCCATCGATACCGCCAAGGTCCTGGCCGCGCTCTACACCAACGAAGGTCCTCTGGTAGATTACCAGTGGAACGGCAAACCCTTTGTGAATCCTCCCCTGCCCCTCATCGCCATCCCCACCACCGCGGGCACCGGCAGCGAAGTGACCATGTGCGCCGTTATCATTGACCGCAACACCAAAAAGGGCATCAACGGCCCCGCCATGTTCCCCAAGGTAGCTCTCGTTGACGCGGAGCTTATGGCAAGCCTGCCCCCCTATCTCACCGCCACC
>JAFQLA010000269.1 GCA_017396725.1 Oscillospiraceae bacterium | reverse complement strand
GCCGCTGCAGTGCGGCCGAGGGCATGTTGGCGCCTTTGACCGTGATGTAGAAAAGAAGGGTCAGCAAAAGGAGTATGGTGAAAAAGCCGCCTATGGGAGAGGTGAAAAAAGCATCCGCCTTCTCCTCCCGCTCTCTGGGATCACGCTTTTGCGTGACGGCGGCGCGGGCGATGGCGGCGGCCTTTGCCTGACGGGCCTTGGCCGTCATGGCGCAAAAGTCCTCTTTGCCGATCCCCGCGTGGCGCAAAAAAGCTTCCGCGCGGTCCAAGGCCTCGCAGACGGAGGGGCGGTATACTTCATCTATGCGCTCGAAGATGTCCCGATCCCCTTCCAGCAGCTGCAGCGCCACATGGCGGGCGGGAAGGGAAGCGCCTGCCCAGGGGGCAAGGGCGGTTTCCACTATGGTGATGGCCCGCTGCACCATAAGGGGGTATTCCACCGCCTTTGGGAACGACCTCTTTTTTATCCGCGCGGCGCGGAGCAGAGCGTCCCGCACATCCTGCACGCCCTCGCCCCGTCCCGCGGCAGCCGTCACCACGGGGATATCCAGCGCCTTGCGAAGGGCGTCAACATCCAGCTGTATGCCCCGCTGCTGCGCCTCATCCATGAGATTGACGCAAAGCACCGTGTTGGGGTGGGTCTCCATCACCTGCAAAAGAAGCAGGAGATTCCGTTCCAGTGCCGTGGCGTCTGCCACCACCAGCACCGCATCCGCCCCGCCGAAAAGGAGATGATCCCGGGCGATCTCCTCCTCCGCGGAGTGAGCAAAAAGAGAATAGGTGCCGGGCAGATCCGTCACCTCAAAAACGCGGCCGCCGTGGAGATAGGTGCCTTTGGCGGTGGCCACCGTTTTACCGGGCCAGTTGCCCGTGTGCTGGCGCAGGCCCGTAAGGGCGTTGAACAGGGTGGATTTTCCCACATTGGGGTTGCCTGCCAGCGCAATGCGGGCAGGGGGTAACTGTGCCAAAAGCATCACACCTTTCCTGAAGATGAAAGTAAAATTCCCTCCGCCTCCGTGCGCCGCAGGGCGATCACCGTGCCGCAGACGGCGTAGGCTGTGGGATCCCCCGAGGGGGCGCGGAAGAGCGGGCGCACTTCGCTCCCTGCCCCGAAGCCCAGCTCCCGCAGCCGCCGCGCGGTGTCAGGCTCTGCGGCGAGGGAAGAGACGGTGCCGCGTTCTTTCAGTTTCAGCTCCGCAAGGGTCATGGAGCGCCTCCTTTCCGCCGGATCGTTTCGAAATACTATATGCGCTCCAAGGAGAAAAGGTGCTGCGTCCGCCGCCCTTGACAGAAAATGGAAATCAAGGTATGATGATATCAATAATATAAGTAAGCACTAATGAAAAAGGACGGTACTATCATGACCAGCAGACATTGGCAGATCTTCGCTTCCGTGGCGGATTGCGGCACTATGAGCGAGGCGGCCCGCAAATTGGGCATCACCCAGCCTTCCATCTCTCAGGCCATCGGCGATATTGAAAAAGAATACGGCGTGCTGCTTTTTGCCCGCGTGAATAAGCGGCTGCGCCTGACAGAGACGGGGCGGGAATTTCTGCCTTATGCCAAGCGCATTCTGGCGCTGGAAAGCGAAATGGACGAATTCCTCCGCAACGCTGCCGACATGGCCCGCATCCGCATCGGCGCCACCGTGACGGTGGGCACCTGCCTGATGGCGCGGCTGGTGGAGGAACTTTCCCGCCGTGTGCCCGGCATCCGCACCGAGGTTGTGGTGGATAACACCAAGGGAATCGAGGCGGAGATCCTCTCCGGCGGGCTGGATATCGGCCTTGTGGAGGGCCGTGTGAGCCACGGCGATCTCAAGGTGGAAACTGCCATCAGCGACGGGCTGGTCTTTATCTGCAGCACGGATCATCCCCTTTGCGGCAAAAATTCCGTGACGCTGGAGGAAGTGGCTGCCGAGAGCCTGATTTTGCGGGAAAAGGGCAGCGGTACCCGCGCCCAGCTGGAAGATGTGCTGCGGGAGCGGGGGCTCAAGGCCGATGTTATCTGGGAATGCTGCAATACCGAGGCGATTTTGAATGCCGTGAGCCACGGCCACGGCGTCAGCGTGATCTCCGGCCGTCTCGTATCCGATTACAGCCATCCCCGCCACATCTGGGCCGCTGAGATCGCAGGCACCTCCTTTGACCGCAGCTTCGATCTGGTCTATCACAAGGATAAGCTCATGAACCATGAGATCTCCGCTTTCTGCGAGATCTGCCGTGAATTCGGCAAGGGCAAGCTGCATATTTAAACAAAAAAAGACCTCTTCCTAAGGCGGTGTTCCCTAGGAAGAGGTTTTGTGCTTTTTATACGCCAAGTTTCCGGGCGGTGAGCTTGATGAATTCCAGGGTGCTGTCAAACATAACGGCGGGGGAACCGTCCAGCCAGTCGATGCGGCCCTGCCAGTCGGCGTTCTGGCGGGTGAAGATCTGCAGGCGGAAGGTGGTGATGGCGCCGGTGGCGGCTTCCACCGTGTCGGCAGGCATCATTTCCTCCTCTGTCATGGCGGCAGGTACACTGGGGCGCTCCTTGGCGGTGAAGGTGCGGATGCTGCGGAAGGCCTGGGGATAGACCTGCACATCCAAAAGCGCGTCCATCTTGGTGATGAAATCGTTGACATCGCTGAAAGGCAGCTCATCCGAGAGCCGCTGGCTCACGATGCGCCCGCTGACGCGGCCGCCGTCCAGCGCGTCCACACACACCCGCAGAGCGGATGACTGATAATTAAAACGAATAGCCAAAGAGTTTCCTCCTTTGTAAAAAGCGGGGGGTTATGCCAGCTCCAGTTCCCGCAGCATGTAGCCGATCTGCACAAGGCTTCTGGGGTGGCGGTTCTGATAGGCCCGCACGATGCGGTTCATGACCAGCTCGCTGTTTTCCAGATTGGCGCCGGGCAGCATGATCATGTACTGGCACTTGCTGTAGCGGGTGACCACATCGCTCTGGCGTAATGTGGAGGCCACGATAGTTTGCACCTGATTCATTACCTTCTCGCGGACGGTTTCGCTCAGCTGCGTGCCGCCGGGGCCGGTCACCGTCACCAGCGCCACATGCAGGCAGGAGCCTGTGCGCTTGGCGCGGCGGGATTCCAGCTGGTAAATATTCTTGAAAAGATCGAAGCCGCAGAAAAAGGCTTCCTTAGGGCTCAGCTCGCCGCGCATGGAGTCCATGATGCTGTCGATATCCTGCTCCCAGTTCTTCTCCTCATTGGTCACAAGGGGATAGAGGGACTGGAGCTCTTCCGAGGGGCGCACCCCCAGATCGCGGTAGAGCATATCCACGGTGCGCTTGTACTGGGCAAGGGCGGCGGACTGCTTTTTCTGCAAAATCATGGAGCGGATGAGGATCACATTCAGCGATTCATCCGTGTGGTCGGTGGCAAGAGCCTGCTGGCTCACGGCCTCCATCTCCATAAAGCCGCCGGACTGCTCCAGCAAAGCGGCATATTTCTTCACCGCGGTGACATAGCGCATGTGAAGGCGGGTGTTGAGGGGGATGACCCAGGTGAGGTTGGCGCGCTCGGGCAGGAAATCGCCGTGGTAGATGGAAGTGGCCTTGGCGTAAAGCGCCAGCTTTTCTTCATCCGAAGCGGCGTGCTCGGCGGCGCGGCAGTATTCTTCAAAATCCTCCGCGTCCACGCGGCAGGGGATCTCCTCGTTCCAGCGGTATGCGCCGCGGTGGCTGACGATGGGGTTGATATCCTCACCGAAAAGGGGCTTGAGGGTATTGCGGATACGCAGGACCAGCATCTTCAGCGCGCTGAGGGGGCTGCCCTGACTTTCATCCTCCCAGAAAGTTTCGATCAGCTCGGTCTGGGACACGGGACGGTCACGGTGGAGCAGCAGATAGCAAAGGACGCTGGTGAGCTTGGTGGAGCGGCTGTTCTTGTCGGAAAGGGTCTGTCCGTTTACTTCCAGACAGAATTCACCCAGCATACGCACAGAAACGCTGAAAGTATTTTCACTCATGCCGCTCACCTCCTTCGCAAAAAAGTGCTGAAAATGTTACCGGAAATGTTACCGTTTTTTTGGACTCTCATCGTAACACGAAATGGTAACTTTTGCAAGCATTTTTTGTC
This sequence comes from Oscillospiraceae bacterium, assembly GCA_017396725.1. The sequence goes on along the minus strand of JAFQLA010000269.1, from coordinate 3,694 downwards.
GAAAATATACACAAATGTTACATTTTGTGGTTGACCATTGGGCAAATATACTATAGAATGTGGTAAGAGGAAAAGGAGGTGTGCCCATGAAAAAGAAAACGAGGCGCATCGTGATGATTTTGCTTGCGCTGGTGCTGATCGTCAGCGGCAGTGTGGTGGTGAGCCGCCAGCTGCAGTACCGTCAGGGTGACGAGGATTATGCTGACGCGGCAGACCTTGCGGGACTGCCGGATCTTTCCGAAATCGAGGTGCCGCCCCCTGCGGTGATCCCCCCTGAAACGGAGGGGGAGGAGCCCCCTGCGGAGGTGTGGGTGGATCCCTATGCTGACGCGCTGGCCGCCATGGATTTTACCGCGCTGCGGGCGGTGAACAGCGATGTGCTGGGCTGGATCCTGATCCCCGATACCGTTATCTCCTATCCCATGGTGCAGGGCAGCGACAACAGCTACTATCTCAAGCACACCTGGCGCCTGAGCTCCAGCGTGGTGGGCGCCATCTTTATGGAAGCGCAGTGCAGCGCGGATTTTTCCGACTTCAATACCATTATTTACGGGCACCGCATGAATAACGGCTCCATGTTCGCCGGCCTTGCCAAGTATAAGAATATTTCCTACTATAAGAACCATCCCACCGTCTATATTACCGACGATGCCGGCAGCCGCGCCTATCAGATCTTCGCGGCCTATGAGGTCAGCGTCACGGGGGATACCTACCGCCTTGGCCTCACGGAGGAGGCGGATAAGCAGGCCTATATTGACTACTGCCTCTCCCAGTCGCTTTATGATACGGGCATCGTGCCCACGGTGTATGATTCCATTGTGACCCTTTCCACCTGCACAGGTCGGGGACACGCCACCCGCTGGGTGGTGCAGGCGGTGCTGCGGGGCGAAGCGCCGCCCGAAGAGGAGGTGCCGGATGAGGGTACGGAAGACGGCGAGATCGTGGATGGCGAAGTCGTGGACGGCGAGGTGATCGAGCCTCCTGCCGGCGGAGAAACTTCCGTTGATACGGAAGTGCCTGCCGATACCACGCCTCCCGCCGATACCGAAACGCCGGCGGAAACCCCGCCTCCCGTTACCGATATCGATTCTGAGACCATCCCCGCCGCGTAGAAGAGAAATAAGAAAACACCCTGTGGAATTTCCACAGGGTGTTTATTTGTTTGGGGTTATTCGGTGTAAGCGAGGAGAAGTTTTGCAACTTTATCCATGTCCTCCAAAGAACCGTTCAAGCTTTCAAAAAGCATATCCCAGAAAGCTACAGAAGCACAATTTGCGTGCGCAGGGTCTTCAATCGTAACATCGGAAGCAATGCCGAAAAGGAGATCCTTGATTTCGCGCAGTTCAGGGTAGTTTCCGCAAAGGGATGCCGCACTCCACATCAAGCGGGAGGCATTGCGCCAATAGGAACCTGCGTTCTGCAGATCCATACTGTTGGTTGCGCTGTTGACAAGCTTCAGTGCGGTATTCAAATTGTTGAGGGCAAGAGCATATTCGTTGGCCACATTTACTGCCGTTTCCTTCACGACTGCGCTGTACTCCTTGTCCAGCGTTACGCTCTTGCGCAGCGCCTCATCGCACATGCGGGTGGCGATGGCGCAGGCAGCGCCGCGGTTGATGTTGGAATCGGGATAGAAGGTGCCCATGGCATCCGAGCCGTTGAGGATGCCTGCGCGGTAGAGACGGTAGATCTCAGCGGCGTAGGTCATGTCGGTGGTGACATCGGGGATGGCGTTATCCACCACGGTGTTGACAGGAGCGAGTGCCTCATCGGGCAGGGCGCTGGAGAGGATAGCCGCGAACTCGGCGCGGGTGGCATACTGGGAAACATTATCAAAATCGCAGAGGATGCCGTTATCCTTGGCGTAAGCGAGGTAGATCTCCTGAGTGGTGCCGCTGTAGAGCTTTTCTACATTGTTGGAGCCGTTGCAGTAAATGGCGTTGAGGCGGCAGGCGATGATGATGGAAGCCAGGCGGGTGATGTTATTGCCCACGCCGAAGGAGGAGCCGTAACCCTGCATGATGTTATATTCATAGCCGGCCTTGGCATTTTCGGAGAAGGTGTGGGTGGCGGGAACATCGCTGTACTGGCCTTCTTTGTAGGTATTGACCTTTTTGAAATTGTGAAGGCCGGGGGTCACGGGCTCGGCGGGCTCTTCGGGAGCGGCGGAGCCTTCGGTGACTACAAGCACGGCGGTCATCTTAATGGGAGCGCCCAGCAGAGGTTCATCCACAAGGATGTAGGAACCGGGTTCGGTAATGATGTGAGTGCCGTTGACAGCCCAGAGATTATCAGTGAACTCACAGGGCATGTGGGAGGCAACATTGGTGTTGAGTTCAAAGAGGCCGCAGTAGTTTTTCTCAGCACTGGTGATGGTGACGGGGGCGGTGCAGGTGTAGGTAGTGGTGGAGCCGTAGTTTACCACATTGGTGGTGTAGTCCATTTTGGTGATGGAGGCGGCAGAAACGGTGGTGGCATCGTTACCGTAGGGAACCAGCAGGTCGAAGGTAAGTTCCGCGGCAGAGGCGGGGATGGCCAGCGCCAGCGCCAGTGTGAGAGCGAGGATCAAAGAGAGAAGGCGGTTTGCGGTTTTCTTCATGATAGTGTTCTCCTTATGTGAATTTTACAGGATCAAAAGTTCTTTGGGAGCGAGGGTGATATCCTCCGCGCCGTCTTCGGTAAGGAAGAGCACATCTTCAATGCGCACACCGAAGCGGCCGGGAAGATAGATGCCGGGCTCGGCGGAGATGACGGCGCCTGCGCCGAGGGGATTTTTATTGGTGGGGCTTGCGTTGGGGCTTTCGTGGATCTCCACCCCCACGCCGTGGCCGAAACTGTGGCCGAAGTAAGGGCCGTATCCCGCTTTTTCGATGATCTCCCGCGCGGCGGCGTCCACTTCCGCGCCGGTGGCGGAAGCCTTTGCCGCGGCGATGCCCGCCTTCTGGGCGGCAAGCACCGTTTCGTACACGGCGCGCATCTCCTCTGTCACAAAGCCGTATGCCACGGTGCGGGTCATATCCGAGCAGTAGCCGCGGTAGATGCAGCCAAAGTCCATGGTGACAAAATCGCCCTTTGCAGCCGTCTGTCCCCCGGCACGCCGTGGGGCATGCTGGTGTTGGGGCCAAAGAGCACGATGGGGTCGAAAGACACATTTTCCGCTCCCGCGCGCAGCATCAGGTAGGTGAGCTTTGCGGCGATCTCCTTTTCCGTGACCCCTTCTTTGAGGTCGCTGAAGATCTCGCGCAGCGCCCCTTCGGCGATGCGCTGGGCAGCAATGAGCCGCTCTTTTTCCTCGCTGTCCTTTTGGGCGCGCAGCTCCCGCAGGAGAGCGCTGCCGTCACAAAGCTCAGCATTCAAAAGCTTTTCATAGCGGCGGAAGGCGGCGAGAGTCATATACTCCTCGTCGATACCAAGGCGTTGGACGCCGTCGGCGGCAAGGATGGCGTTGATCTTGGCGCTGTAAGGCTCCTGCGCCGTCACCAGCAGGCATTCCGCCCCCTGCACCGCCTTTTCCGCGGCTTCGATATAGCGGGAGTCGGTGAGGTAGTAAGCGCCCTTTTGGGTGATGAGGGCGGCGCCGTCGGAGCCGGTGGAGTGGAAGAGGGAGGCATAGAAGCGGTTGGCCTCTTCCGTGAGCAAAATGGCGTCCAGCGAGTGCTGCGGGAGTTTTTGGCGGATGGCTTCAAATCGGTTC
>JAFQLA010000011.1 GCA_017396725.1 Oscillospiraceae bacterium | reverse complement strand
CTGTTGTAAGCCAAATATAACACAGTGGTTTACAACTGTCAACCACTTTTTGTAAAAAAAGAGAACGTTTTTTCAAACGCTCTCTTTTGAGAAAAATCAGATGCAGGTAAAGCCGCCGTCCACCAGAATGACGCTGCCGGACATAAAGCTTGCCTCGTCGCTTGCCACAAAGGCGATAACATTGGCCACTTCTGCGGGGTCACCCAGACGCTTGATGGGGAAAAGCTGGGCGAATTCATCCAGGAAGGCCTCGTCATTGCCCATCATGGGGGTGCGGGTGCCGCCGGGGCAGACACAGTTGACCATGATATTTTCCTTGGCATATTCGCAGGCCATGGATTTGCTCAGCTGGATCACAGCGCCTTTGGTGGAGGAATAGGCGTGGAGCCCCCAAGCGCCTACAGTACCCGCGGTGGAGCCGATATTGACGATATGGCCGCCGCCCTGCGCGCGGATGAGAGGCAGCATATATTTGCCCATGAGGAAGGTTGCGGTGACATTGACCATGAAGATCTCGTTCCACTGCTCAAGGCTCAGCTCTTCCACGGTACCGCCGATGCTGACGCCGGCGCTGTTGACGAGCACATTGACCTGACCTACTTCTTCGGCGATCTTGGCGCAGACAGCTTCGATCTCTTGGGCCTTGGTAAAATCGGCGGCATAGAACTTGCAGTTGCCCTTGGATTCCAGTTCCTTGCCCTTTTCGGTATTGCGGCCGATGGCAATGACCTTGGCTCCTTCGTTCATAAGGCGCAGCGCGGTAGCTTCGCCGATGCCGCTGGTGGCACCGGTGACAACGGCTACTTTATTGGCAAATCTCATAAAAGACCCTCCTTGTTGATTATACCGGCATCATAGCATGAAAAGACAAAAAGGTAAATAAAAACCAAAAGAGAAAAGTCGGGGTGGAAATGAAGAGGGAAGTATCGTATAATATAAAGTCAGTTGAAGATTCTATCGCCCCGGAGGTTTTACTATGGCAGATACGTTCAGAGCGTTCGGTTACATTTGTCCCGAGTGCGGCAAAGCGGTGATGGCATGCCGCTCTTCTTTTGCCCTTGCGGCATCCAAGGTGGATGTGGAATGCGCTTGCGGAAAATCCGCACTGCAGGTGGAAAATGACGGCGTGAAATGCCATGTGTATGTACCCTGCGGCATCTGCGGAGAGACGCATCATGCCCTGTGTGAGCCCAAGGCGCTGCTGGAAGGCCGCGGTATCGGTCTTGGCTGCAGCAATACCCAGCAGATCTGCTGCTATATCGGGGAAGAGGACCGCGTCAGCGCGGCGATGAAGGAGCTGGAGATCCTGGTTGCCAAGGAAAAGCAGCAGGAAGAAAATCCCGAGGCTTTTCTGGATAGCGTCATTATGTATGAGGTGCTCTCCGAACTCAAGGAGATCGCTGCCCGTCCCAACGGCATTACCTGTTCCTGCGGCAGCAGCAATTATCGCATTCAGGTGCGGCACGCGGCAGTGGATATCTGCTGCGAAGCATGCGGCAGCAAGCTTCGCATTCCCGCGGCAACGGATGAGGATCTGGACCGCCTTTGCTGCCATATGAAATTGAAGATCAAAGGGAGATAACATGGTAACACTTTTGGCAAAATGGTTTATTCGGAATAAGGATTCCCTCAGTGAGGGGCAGCTGCGCCATAAATATGGCGTGCTCTGCGGCGCGCTGGGTATTTTTCTCAATCTGATCCTCTTTGCGGGGAAGCTCTTTGCAGGTATGCTTTCTGGTTCTATCGCCATCACGGCGGACGCGTTCAACAACCTTTCCGATGCGGGATCTTCTGTTGTGACGCTGCTGGGCTTCAAGCTGGCTAACCAGAAACCCGATAAGGAACATCCCTTTGGTCACGGCCGCATGGAATATCTTTCGGGTCTTTTGGTATCCATGCTGATCATCTACATGGGGATTGAGCTGACCAAGTCCTCCTTCTCCAAGATCCTGCATCCCGAAGAAGTGACTTTCAGCATCGTGGCTATTGTGATCCTGGCGGCCTCCATTGCGGTAAAGCTGTACATGGGTATTTATAACCGCAATGTAGGTAAGAAGATCAATTCCGCTGCCATGGTGGCAACCGCTACCGACAGCTTTTCCGACTGCCTTTCTACGGTAGCCGTTTTGTGCGCTGCG
>JAFQLA010000268.1 GCA_017396725.1 Oscillospiraceae bacterium | reverse complement strand
TTCAGGACGCCCTTGATGCCGTGCTCGGCACCATAGACGTTGGTGATCATGTCACTGTCCAGAGCAGTGCGGATAACACCGTAAGCGCTGGAGTTGATGACAGCAGAGGGGCCGCCGGACTGGCCGATGATGCAGGCGCCTTTGAGTTTGTTCATGGTGGGTTACCTCCGATAATTTTTTGATCGTGGCTTGATTATAGCACAGTTTTTCTCTTGTGTATATGGCGGGAAAATTCCGCCACAAAAATCCCGACGGGGGAGAATTGTTTCCAAAATCCGCAAAACCCGCCCTGAATCTCTGCTTTTTCACAAAAAAAGTCCGCAGAGTGGTCTGCGGACTTTATGGGCGGGAAAAAATTTTTTACTTTGCTTCGGGTTCCACAGCGGTGATCTTGAAGGTCACGGGCTTGGCGTGGTCGGGGCAGCAGGCGAAGGTGATGCCTTCTTCAGCGTCCCAGGGATGACGGCCGCGCAGTTCCACAACGCGGATGCTGGGCCAGATGGCATGGAAAGCTGCAGCGCAGAAATCCTGAGGGCAGCGCTCAAAGTCAAAGGTGAAAACCTGACCTTCTTTGAAGCAGCTGCAGGTTTCGCCGCTGGGTTCAGCGCAAACCTTAACGACTTCTACGGTGACCTTTCTGGGGGGATTCTTCTTTACACGGGGAGCAACAGCCATGATTCATGCCTCCTTGGAGTGATAATGATTGATCAAGAAACTTGATAGGGAGATTATAGCAAATACACAATGTTTCGTCAAGAAATGATAAGCATATCTTTGGTCCAAAAGGAGAGAGAGTGAAAAGCTCGTCACTTCGCCTCCTGAATTTCCAATTCTTTCCATTTTCGCTTCAGGCGACGCTTCAAGCGTCGCTTGAAGCTACGCGTATCCTTCTTCCTTTCTTTCTCTCTTCCTTACATCCTTTTCTTCCTTTCCTCCTTTCTTCCTGTATACGCGCGTTGCTTGAGGCGGTGCTTTAAGCTGTGCTTCAAGCCGTGCCTGAGGCCGCGATGCAACGCCGGCGGCTTTGGGGCATACAATGGCAGGAAAGGAGATGGTTTTTTGTCCCTTGTGTTCCGCGAGGATTATGACCGCGCCGCCGCCGTGGATTACGCCCGCCGCTGGGCGCTGGGCCGCAACCCCGCCTTCTATGACTACAGCGCCATCGGCGGAGACTGCACCAATTTCGCCTCCCAATGCCTCTATGCCGGCTGCGGCGTCATGAACTACACTCCCGATTTCGGCTGGTATTATATCGACGCCAACCGCAAAGCCCCCGCGTGGACGGGGGTGGAGTATCTTTTCAACTTCCTCACCCGCTGTGAGCGGAGCCTTGGCCCCACGGCGCGGCTTTGCCCTATCTGGGAGACAGAGCCGGGGGATCTGGTGCAGCTTTCCTTTGACGGTGAGCGCTTTGCCCACACGCCGGTGATAGTTTCGGCAGGGGAAGGGGGGGATCTGTCCGACATCCTGGTGGCCGCCCACAGTGAGGACGCCTTGGATCGGCCCCTGTCTACCTACGATTTCCGCATGATCCGCTTTTTGCATATCGAGGGCTGGTGGGCTTAGGGCGGGATGAAAGTGACGGAATTTTCCCGCCATATACAAACGGGAAAAACTGTGGTATAATCCCACCGTAAAGAAACCACAAAGGAGGATCCCGCCATGAAATCCGGCAGACGCTTTTTCGCCCTTGCCCTTGTTTTCACCATGCTTTTCGCCCTTTGCAGTACCACCGCGTCTGCCGTATCCTACGAGGATGTGCCCACCACAGCCTATTTCCACGATGTCATCCAGAAGGCGGCGGACTATAATCTGATGCAGGGCTACAGCGCGGTGCGCTTCGGCTATCACGACAGCGTTACCCGCGCCCAGTTCGTCACCATCCTTGTGCGTATGTTTGGCTGGGAGCAGCTGCGCCCCGAAAGCGGCTCCTTTACGGATATCAAAACTACCGATACTTACTCCCCTTACCTTGAAACCGCCGTGGTCCACGATGTGATCGACGCCGGCGGCGCCTTCCGCCGCAACGATCCCATCACCCGTGAGGAGATGTGTGTCATGCTGGTGCGCGCCTTGGGCTACAAGGCTTTGGCGGAGGAGCGGCAGGATGAGAAGCTGCCCTTTACGGATGTCACCTCCAATAAGGGCTACATCGCCGTTGCCCGGGATGTGGGCATGACCAACGGCACCACCGCCACCACCTTCGCGCCCAAAAATTCCGCCACCCGCGCCCAGGCGGCAGCCATGCTGGTGCGTATTTATGAAAAGCTCTATCACGCGACGGATTGGGCCGGCGGCTTCGCCCTGACGGATCCCTCCGTATCCATCCCCGCGGGGCTGGATCATGTGAGCCTGGGCTGGGGCAAAATGAGCCTTGATACTGCCGGCGGCAAGGTGACGCTTCTCACCACCACCCGGGACGGCAACGATTATTACATTCCCGCGGACTATGTGTCCTTTGTGAATAAGGCGGAATCCATGGGCTGCAGCCTTCATCTGGATGTGTA
>JAFQLA010000267.1 GCA_017396725.1 Oscillospiraceae bacterium | reverse complement strand
TTTTCTTTACAAAAATATCACATCTTCTGCCTTGTAATCTCTTGAAACTGTGGTATACTAAAAAACGTTCGCAAAAGTTGATTATAAACTTTAGTTTACTTTCTTTGAGATGAGGAAGAAATGATGAAATATGTAAAAGAACATCAGCTGCTTGCCGCCGTGGTGCCGCAATGGCACTATCGTATTGCGCGGCCTTTCAAGCAGTTTCGGGAAAGCGGCATCACGCCGGAGGCCTATCATTGCCTGCAGGTGCTTTTGTGGCAGGGAGATGGGATGACCATGTCGGAGCTGGCCGGTCTTGCCCGCATGAGCCGCCAGCAGACCACCAAGGTAGTGGACCGGCTGATTCGAGGCGGTTTTGCCCAGCGGGAAAGTGACCCGTCTGACCGCCGCCTGATCCGCCTGCGCACCACGGCTTATGCAAAGGAATATGTGGAGCAGTTCCGCCGTCAGCAGGCAGATTATTATGAAACGATGTTTGAAGAAATGGGCGAAGAAGACCGGCTTGCTTTTGGCGCCGCGCTGGAGGTTTTGAACGGTGTTTTCAGCCGTCTGCCCAATCCCTGCTGCTGCCGCAGCGAGGAGGAAAAAGAAGAAAAGGAAGGAAAGGAGGGGCGCAAATGCTGAAAAGATTAGCGCAATGTATCCGCGAATATAAAAAAGAGACCATTATCACCCTGATTTTCATTACAGCGGAAGTTGTGATCGAAGTGTTTATTCCGTTTTTAACGGCGGATATGGTCAACGAAGTGAAAAACGGCGCCCACATGTCTGAGATCCTGAAGGTGGGTATCTTGCTGGTGGTCATGGCCTGCGCGTCCCTTACCTGCGGCGCTGTGGCGGGCAGAAGCTGCGCAAAGGCGTCTGCCGGTTTTGCAAAGAACATGCGCCACGATATTTTCTCCAAGGTGCAGACCTACAGCTTTGAAAATATTGATAAGTTTTCTACTTCTTCTCTTGTGACCCGTATGACCACCGATGTCATGAATGTGCAGATGTCTTTCATGATGCTTATCCGCACGGCGATCCGCAGTCCCCTGATGCTGATTTTCTGCTGCGTGATGGCCTATGTCATGGGCGGCGCTCTCTCCACGGCTTTCGTAGTAGTGATCCCGGTTCTGGTTTGCGGCCTTTTGCTGGTGGCGAAATATGCTATGCCCGCGTTTCGCCGCGTATTTAAAAAGTACGATAATCTCAACGAGTCCATTGAAGAAAATGTGCGGGGCATGCGCGTGGTAAAGGGCTTTGTCCGTGAGGAATTCGAAAAGGAAAAGTTCGATGCCGCGGCGCAGGACATCTGTGCTGACTTCACCCGCGCCGAGCGCATTGTGGCCCTCAATAGCCCTCTCATGCAGTTCTGCATGAATTTCAACATGGTTTTCATCCTCTTCGTAGGCGCCAAGATGGTGGTATCCAGCGGCGGTACCACGGTGGATCTGGGCCAGATCTCCGCTATGATAACCTATGGCATGCAGATCCTTATGAATCTCATGATGCTCTCTATGATCTATGTCATGGTCACCATGTCTGCCGAATCCGCCAAGCGTATCTACGAAGTGCTGACGGAAGAACCCAGCATCAAAGAAAAGGAAAACCCTGTGACGGAAGTAAAGGATGGCTCTATCGATTTCCATTCCGTCAGCTTCCGCTATGCCTCCAAAGGCGATATTTACGCACTCAAGGATGTGGAGCTGCACATCCCCTCCGGTATGACCGTGGGCATTCTGGGCGGCACGGGCTCGAGTAAGTCCTCCCTTGTGCAGATGATCGCGCGGCTTTACGATGTCACCGATGGCAGCGTGAAGGTGGGCGGTGTGGATGTGCGGGATTACAAGCTCCATGCCCTCCGTGAAGAAGTGGCCATCGTGCTGCAGAAGAATCAGCTCTTCTCCGGCACCATCCGCGATAACCTCTGCTGGGGCAAGAGCGATGCTACCGACGAAGAGATCCGCGAGGCCTGCCGCCTTGCGCAGGCAGACGATTTCGTCATGAGCTTCCCCGATGGATACGATACCATGATCGAACAGGGCGGCACCAATGTTTCCGGTGGCCAAAAGCAGCGCCTTTGCATTGCCCGCGCCCTTTTGAAAAAGCCTAAGATCCTCATTCTGGACGACTCCACCTCTGCGGTGGACACCCGTACAGACGCTATGATCCGCGAGGGCTTCAAGACCTATATTCCCGAAACCACCAAGATCATTATTGCCCAGCGCGTTGTCAGCGTGCAGGATGCGGATATGATCGTGGTGATGGACGGCGGCAAGATCGTTGCAACAGGCACTCACGAGACCCTTTTGCAGGATTGCGAGATCTACCGTGAAGTCTATGAGCAGCAGATGAAGGGAGGGGACGAAGATGAAGCCTAATGCGAAAAACGCGCCCCGCGGCAAGGGCGGTCCTGCTATGCCTCCTATGGATGCGGGCAAGGTCTTTGGCCGCGTCATCAAAATGCTCTTCCGGTTCTATCCCGTGATGGTGCCGGTGGCCATTGGCTGCATTGCCTTTGCCGCTGTTGCCGCAGCCATTCCCGATCTTATTATCCAAAAGATCATGGCTGTCATTCAGACCTGGGTAGTGAGCCGGAACTGGGATGCGGCTTATGGGGAAGTGCTGCCCCAGATCATTAAGCTGATCGTTTTGTATGTGGTGGCTATCGTCGCCGTGGTGCTGCAGTCTCAGGTCATGGCGGTCATGACGCAGGGCTATCTCTATAAGATGCGCCGGGCTATGTTTGAAGGGATGCAGAATCTGCCTATCCGCTTCTTTGATACCAACAAGCACGGCGATATCATGAGCTATTATACCAACGATATCGATACCCTGCGCCAGTTGGTGTCCCAGTCTCTGCCCTCTATCATCCGCTGCGGCGCCATCATCATCGGCGTGCTGGGCATCATGCTCTACTGGAGCGTGTGGATGACCCTTGTTATTGTACTGGGCGTATTCGCCATGATGAAAGTGGCACGGAAGTTCGGCGGCGGCAGCGCCAAGTATTTCATGCGCCAGCAGAAGGCTATGGGCCGCACGGAAGGTTTTGTGCAGGAGATGATGTCCGGCCAGAAGGTCATCAAGGTCTTTTCCCGGGAAGAAAAGTGCAAAAAGGACTTTGACGCCATCAACGAGACCCTTTATGAAGACGGCTACCGCGCCCATGCCTATGCCAATACGCTGGGCCCCGTTATCATGAATATCGGCAACATCCTTTATGTGGTGGTAGCTGTGGCGGGCGGCCTTTTCATCCTTTCGGGTCTTCCCAATGTGAGCCTTTCCGGCCTTGCCTTTGATATCACCATGCTGGTACCTTTCCTGAATATGACCAAGCAGTTTACGGGCAATGTCAACCAGCTTTCCCAGCAGATCAACTCCGTGGTCATGGGCCTTGCCGGCGCCAACCGCATTTTCAGCCTTATGGATGAAGCGGCGGAAGCGGACCATGGCAAGGTGACGCTTGTGAATGTGAAGGAAGAAAACGGCGAGCTGACCGAAACCAGGGAACGCACCCATCACTGGGCGTGGAAATGCCCTCAGGCAGACGGTTCTTTCACCTATGTTCCTCTGCGGGGCGATGTGCGGCTCAACAATGTGGACTTTAGCTATGTGGAGGGCAAGGAAGTGCTCCACGATGTGTCCGTTTATGCTGAGCCTGGCCAGAAGGTGGCCTTTGTAGGCGCTACCGGCGCAGGCAAGACCACCATCACCAACCTCATCAACCGCTTCTATGATATCGATGATGGCAAGATCCTCTATGACGGCATCAGTGTCAACGACATCAAAAAGAGCGACCTTCGCCGCTCTTTGGGCCTTGTTCTGCAGGATACCAACCTCTTCTCCGGTACCGTTATGGAAAACATCCGCTACGGCCGGCTGGACGCAACGGATGAAGAGTGCATCGAGGCGGCAAAGCTGGCGGGCGCGCATGATTTCATCATGCGCCTTTCCAAGGGGTATGACAGCTATCTTGGCGGCAACGGTGCCTCCATTTCTCAGGGTGAGCGCCAGCTCATCGCCATTGCC
>JAFQLA010000266.1 GCA_017396725.1 Oscillospiraceae bacterium | reverse complement strand
GCGGCATTATCCGCATCAGGTTATAGGGTCGAAGTTCGGTTACTTCCTCTCAGCCTGCCATAACAAGCTCCCCTGTATTTATTTCGTTTCACAGTATACATCCGATCTTGCAAAAACACAATAGAATTTTTATCGTTTTTTGGGGTAAAAAAAGATGCGATACCCGGCTTGATGACCGGGTATCGCTTTTTGCGTTTACTGATTCTTGTGATAGATCTGATAAAGCCCCTCCATAAGAAGGTATTTATCATAAATGACCTCGTTTTTGCAGTATTTCACGATAACGGGCGCCGTGCCGCCGGTTGCCACCACGGTGACGCGGTCCAGCTTATATTCCTCGCGGATGCGGTCCACGATGCCGTCGATCATGCCGGCGGTACCGTAGACAATGCCGGAGCGCATGCAGTCTTCCGTATTTTTGCCGATGAGGCACTTGGGCCTCTGCAAAGAAATATCCGGCAGCTGCGCGGCGTGACCGCTGAGAGCGTCCAGCGAGATGCGCACGCCGGGATAGAGCATGCCGCCTTCGTAGCTCTTCTTTTCGGAGATGTAGGAAACGGTGGTGGAGGTACCCATATCCACCATGATGATGGGACAGGGATACTTTTCAATGGCTGCCACCGCATCTGCCACGATGTCGCTGCCCAGCTGGTTATGGAACTCGGTGTGGATATTCAGCCCCGTTTTCACGCCGGGGCCCACGATCATGGGCGGCACATGCAAAAGGCGGGTCAGCGCCTTGGAGAGCATAAAGTTGATGGGCGGCACCACGCTGCAGAAAATAGCGCCCGTAACATCTTTGATATCGTACCCGTAGAGGAAGAAAAGATTGAGAATGTCCACGCTGATCTGATCGGCGGTTTTTTTGCTGTCCGTCACCAGAGAGCCAAGGAACTTCAGCTCCTTATTCTCCCCGAAAAGACCCACAGACATATTGCTGTTACCCACATCGATGGCAAGCAACATCCTAAGCTCCCCTCCTTTTGCTCTTTTTCTTTACTTTACCACACCGCCGCCGCTTTCGCAATTACAAAATAATGCAGATAAGCCCGCCGCTGCCTTCGTTGATGATGCGCTGGAGCGTCTCGCGGAGCTTTCCCTGCGCGTCGGCGGGCATGCGCTTGAGCTTATTTTGCAGGTCCTCCCCTACCAATTCGCTGAAGCTGCGGCCGAACATATTGCTCTGCCAGATCTTCTTGGGATCGTCCTCAAATTCCCGCAGGAGATAATCCACCATCTCCTCCGACTGCTTTTCGCTGCCCACAATGGGCGAGACGCTGGTCTTGATATCCGCCCGCAGCATGTGGATGCTGGGCGCGCTGGCCTTGAGGCTTACGCCGTACCGCCCGCCCTGGCGGATGATCTCGGGTTCTTCCAAAATCAGCTCCTCCATGTCGGGTACCACGATGCCGTACCCCGTCTCCTTCACCTCCCGCAGGGCGTTTTCCACCTTTTCGTAGGCCTTTTTTACCTCCGCAAGCTCTTTTAAAAGGTAGATGAGATCACCGTCATCGCTGACGGTAAAGCCGCTCTCCTGCGCTAAGGTTGCGTAGAAAAGGCCACGGGGCACGCCCAGCTCCACCGTCACCCGCCCTTTTCCCGGAAGGATCTCCCGCAGCCGCGCATGCTCCACCGCCTCGCACTGCCCCATTTCCTCCGCCGCGGCGCGGGCGTTTCTCAGGCAGTGAAGGGAGCGGGCGGCACGGCGGACAGCTTCGTAAATCTCCGCTTTCAAGGGATGCTCCTGCGCCAGAGCCTCCACCCAGGCAGGCAGATACACGTCCAGCTCGCTGACGGGAAATTCATAGAGCACCGTTTTTAAGATCTCCGCCACATCCTCCCCCTGGAGCATCAGGCAGTTTACCGCAAGGCAGCGCACGCCGTACTTTTCCCCGATCTCCGCGGCCAGCGCGCGGGCGGCGGGACTTTCCGCCTCCGCGGTATTGAGGAGCACCGCGAAGGGCTTTTTCAGCGCCTTGAGCTCGCGGATCACCCGCTCCTCGGCGGCCAGATATTCCTCCCGCGGTAAATCGCAGACGGTGCCGTCGGTAGTCACCACGATGCCGATGGTGGAATG
>JAFQLA010000265.1 GCA_017396725.1 Oscillospiraceae bacterium | reverse complement strand
GATCTGCTTTTCGGTTTCGCCGCCGCCCTTGGCCAGCAGCACTTCGCTTGCTACAATGGCGGGGGTATCCAGCGGAGTGAAGCCGAACATGGAATAGTTGCGGCGCAGGATCTCCATGATGCGCTCCATCTGCTGCTGGGGTGCGGGGAGCAGCTCCATGAAGCCGGAGAGCGTGCGGGGTGCGATCTTGCTCATAAGAAAAATCTCCTTTGAATGGGATTGGGTTTACTTGGTAAAAGGGGTTTGCGCAGCGTCTGTTTTTTGCGGAGCGGAAAGGCATTTGCTGTCTTGTTTCGCAGAAATCATCCGCGCGGTAGGGGGAGTGCGAGGGGCGTGTCCGCCTCGCGTAAAAGGGGGTCGCGCAGCGTCTGTTTTTGTGAAACAAAAATAGACGCTCCCGTCCCCTGTATTGGGACGAGAGCGTACAAAACACTTCGTGGTGCCACCCAAATTCAAAGCCCGGAGGCTTCCTTTTGCTCTTCTGTTGCGGGAAGAGGACCGCAGGCGTTGCCGCCCCCGCTCTCTCGCTGTCTTGGGAAGGGTCTCTCGTAGGGCGCTTCCAGCAAGCGCGCCCCTCTCTGGACGGAGGTTGTCCTTCTTACTCCTGCGAGGTCATCGCGGTGTTCAAAACATAGCTATTTTATGCAATTTTCAGCCAAAAGTCAAGGTTTTACAGGGTAAAGGGCTTGGTTTTGGGGTTGACGATGTTTCTCCAGTCCAGATCGCCCCGGGCAAGGCCCAGAACCAGCATTTCAGCGGTGGCGATGTTGCTGGCGAAAGGAACGTTATTGGAGTCGCACAGACGGGAGATATAGGAAACATCCCCCGCGCGGGTGGTGTCGTTGGGGTCTACCAAAAAGATGACCATGTCGATCTCGTTATAGGAGATGCGGGCGCCGATCTGCTGGCTGCCGCCGTGAGCGTAGGAGAAATAGCGATGGATCTGCAGACCGCTGGCTTCAGCAACCGTGGCGCCGGTCACGCCGGTGGCGCACAGGGTGTGCTGGGACAAGATGCCTGCGTAGGCGGTGCAAAACTGAGCCATCAGCTCTTTCTTGTTGTCGTGTGCCATCAAAGCGATATTCATAGAGTGCATCCTTTCTTGTGTTATGTCAACCGATGGGACATCGGCGGAGGTCAGCGCAGGCGCATAAGAGGCGTCTTTTTTCCGCTGAGGCGGCCGGCAATATTGCGGTAGGCCTGAGCGGCGCAATTGGTGTCGGTAAGCAATAGGGGTATGCCATGATTGAGGGCCAGGATCAGCGCGTCATCCTCGGGGACAACACCCAGAAGCGGGAGACCTGCGGCATCAATGGCATCGTCGATGGTGGCGTGGAGCGTGCGCAGAAGCTTCTTCCGCACGCGGTTTACCACAAGGTGGAGCCTGCCTGTGGGGAAGGCCCGGAGCTGGGAAACGGTGTGCTGGGCGTCCCGCAGGGAGGAGGGGTCGGTGCCTGCCACTACCACGGCTCTGTCCGCGCCGCAGACGGCCAGCTCAAAGCCGAGACCAAGACCGGCGGGAGCGTCCATAAGGCAGAAGTCGAATTCTTCCTTCAGCGTCTGCACAAGGCCTTTCATGCGGGCGGGATCTGCATCCTCCTGGCGCAATCGTATGGGAGCGGTGAGGAGGTAGAGGTTGCGGATGCGGGGGTGAGGCACCACCGCGTCGGAAAGAGAGCAGCGGCCCGCGATCACATCGGAAAAATCCATAAGGGCGCGGTCTGCCATGCCGAGGCAGAGATCCAGATTGCGAAGGCCCACATCACAGTCAAGGCAGAGGACCTTGTGGCCCATCTGGGCAAGGGCAGAGCCTACGCCTGCGGTAAACGATGATTTGCCTGTTCCGCCTTTGCCGGAAACAACGGCGATGACCTGACCCACCAGTGGCACCTTCTTTCCATGTGATTTAGAGGGGCTGCTTTTTGATTTTAGCAAAAGCCCGGGGATATGCTGCGGGAGTGGGGGCGACCTTTTCAATGATCACCACGCGGTGGACCACTTCCGTCATGGGGACGGTATAGTCCTTTACGGCGGAGATCTTGCCGCCCAATTTGGCGATGGCTGCCTTGGAGGAGTTGATCTCCTCTTCGGTATCCACCGATTTCATGGCAAGGAACTTGCCGCCCACCTTCACAAGGGGCAGGCACAGCTCGGAGAGGACGGGCAGGGCCGCCACGGCGCGGGAGGTGGCAATATCAAACTGCTCACGGTGCCGCGCGGCATATTCTTCCGCCCGGGCGTGGACACACTCGGCGGCAGGGAGCGCCAGCGTGTTGACTACATTTTCCAGAAAGTCCACCCGCTTGCCAAGAGAGTCCAGAAGGGTAATGGGGAAGCTGCGCTGCAAGATGCGCATGGGCATGCCGGGAAAGCCTGCGCCGGTACCCACGTCGATGACCTTTTTGCCGGCGAAATCGGCAAAGGTCAAAAGGGCGGCGCAGTCGAGAAAGTGCAGCGTGGCAATGTCTTGCGGCTCGGTGATAGCGGTGAGATTCATCACCTTGTTGCGCTCGATGAGGAGCTGGGAAAAGGTGACAAGATCGTTGAGACTGTCTTCAGAATAGTTCAGGCCCAGCTGATCCAAGCCGGCACGCAGAATATCCTTCATGCTTATTCCTTGCTCTTGAGAAGATCGCGGATCTCAGCGAGAAGCTCTTCCTGAGTGGGGCCCTTGGGTTCTTCGGGAGCGGGAGCTTCTTCTTCCTTCTTGCGCGCTTCAGCGGCCTTGTTCATGCCCTTGACCAGCAGGAAGATGCAGAAAGCGATGAGGATGAAGTCGATGATGGCGGTAAGGAAGGTGCCGATGCCCAGAGTCACGGCTGCGGTCACCACTTCGCCGGCTTCGTTGAGCACTTCGGGGGAGAGAATGATATTGAGGCTGGAGAGGTCAACTCCGCCGAAAAGATAGCCGATGAGGGGCATAAATACATCGCCGACCAGGGAGTTGGTGATCTTGCCGAATGCGGTTGCCAGAACAACACCGATGGCCATGTCAAACACATTGCCGCGCATTGCAAATGCCTTAAACTCGTTCAAAAACTTCTTCATATCTGTTTCTCCTCTTTATTTTTGATTACATTTAGTGATATTGCTGCGAGATTATACAAAACGAAATCGTTTTATGCCTTGGGGAGCAGAACTTCTTTGCCGCCCATGTAGGGGCGCAGGGCTTCGGGGATCTTCACGCTGCCGTCAGCCTGGAGGTTATTTTCCAAAAAGGCGATGAGCATGCGGGGAGGCGCCACCACGGTATTATTGAGGGTGTGGGGCAGGTAGTTCTTGCCTTCGCCCTTGACGCGGATCTTCAAACGGCGGGCCTGAGCATCACCCATGTTGGAGCAGGAGCAGACTTCGAAGAACTTCTGCTGGCGGGGAGACCATGCTTCGATATCGCAGGACTTCACCTTCAGATCGGCAAGGTCGCCGGAGCAGCACTCGATCTGACGGACGGGAATATCCAGAGAGCGGAACAGCTCCACGCTGTAGCGCCACATCTTTTCAAACCATTCCATGGATTCTTCGGGCTTGCAGATGACGATCATTTCCTGCTTTTCGAACTGATGGATGCGGTATACGCCGCGCTCTTCGATGCCGTGGGCGCCCTTTTCCTTGCGGAAGCAAGGGGAGTAGGAGGTGAGAGTCTGGGGCAGGCTTTCCTCGGGCAGGATCTGATCGATGAACTTGCCGATCATGGAGTGCTCGGAGGTGCCGATGAGGTAGAGATCCTCGCCCTCGATCTTGTACATCATAGCTTCACGGTCGGTCTGGCTCATAACGCCTTCCACCACATGGCCGTGGATCATGTAGGGGGGGAT
>JAFQLA010000264.1 GCA_017396725.1 Oscillospiraceae bacterium | reverse complement strand
GGGCGGCATAGGTGTAGTAAAGACCCGTTACGGGGTCGGCAAGAATGTAAGGATCGCTGATACGGACTTGTCGAACACTGTGAGGATATGCGGTCATCACGATCGACTCCTTTTTTATTTTTTCAGCAGGTCGCGGATCTCGGTGAGCAGAACTTCTTCACGGGTGGGTTCGGGCTCGGCGGGGGCGGGAGCGGGCTCTTCTTCCTTCTTGCGGCGCAGCTTGCCGATGAGCTTAACCATAAAGAACACCACCAGAGCGATGATGAGGAAGTTGATGATCTGTTGGATAAAGCTGCCGTAGAGGATGGCAACTTCGGCCTTTTCTTCGGTGGCGGGGGCAAGAACGATCTTCAGCGCGGTGAAGTCGACGCCGCTGATAACATAGCCAATGGCGGGCATAATGACTTCTTTTACCAGGGAGTTGACGATGGCGGTGAAGGCGGAGCCGATAATCACACCGACGGCCATATCCACCACATTGCCGCGGGAGATAAATTCCTTAAATTCGTTTACAATCTTCGGTTTTTTCATGGTAAGACATCCTTTCATTTTTTAATCTGTATAAGCTTCATTAAAAGAACCGGAAGAAGAAGGGGAGACGCCCGCCTTGACAAGGTGGGAAACATCGCCGAAGATGCGGCAGCGGAAATCGGCGTAGCCCTTTTCCACCTCTTCGCTCACAAAGAGGATGCGGGAACTGGGCGCCATATAAAAGCCGTGCCACAGCAGTGTGGGGGAGATGTTGGTCAGATGGGCGGCAAGCACAAAGGAGCAGCCCAGATGGCCGAAGAATGCCAGCGTATCGGTATTGGGCTTTTCTACGCGGTAGAGATTGCCCTCGCGGCGGTAACCGTGCTGCGCCAGCAGAGCATCAAAGGCGGCGGTGACCTCCTCGTGATGCGGCTTGAGGGTGGGGCTGTGGATGATGGGGGATTCCGTCCATGTGTCGGCAGAGTAGGACTCCTTGATGGGCGTCCAGTCGCGCGGCAGATGATCCCACGGCATGGTGTGGTGCTCATCGCGGTAAACGGGCAGATCAAAAACACGGAATTCCTGCAGCCAGTCCTGCGTTGCGGCCTCTATCCCGCGGCCCTCCAGCACAACTTTGGCGGTGTCCTGCGCCCGTCCGAGCGGGGAAACGTAAGCAGCGTTGATGGGGGTGGTGCGCAGATCCTCGGCCAGCAGACGGGCCTCCTCCCAACCGCGCGGAGTTAGACTGTCCTTTTCGTAATCGGGATCTCCGTGACGGATCAAAAGCAGCTTCAGAGAAATTCCTCCCTTCCAAAATCTGATTTAAGAATACCATGATTGCGCGGCGGATGCAAGAAAAAAGCCCTCCCTTGTGCGCGGCTGCGGAAAGGAATATAATAGAAAGGTACCCAAAGGAGGGAATCGGATGAAAGATTATATGCCTCGTCCCGCGTTCCTGCAGGCCGCCGGCCGCGGCGGCAAAAAGATGTGGCAGGAAGCGCTTTGTTTTCTGGCGGTGTTCTTTGCCGCCTCCCTGCTGCAGGGAGTGGTTATCGGCATTGTTACTTCGGTTTATATCTTTGGCAGTGAAGAGTT
>JAFQLA010000263.1 GCA_017396725.1 Oscillospiraceae bacterium | reverse complement strand
CGTCAGTTCTGCGGCATTAAAAGCTGCCAACTGTCCTTTTTATGGGACATACTGCGGGGTATACTCAAACCATCCTAAGAACAACCCCCCTTGCGGCGCCGCCGCGGAAAGGAGATACCCTATGAAAAACTTCGCCCTTATGATCTGCGGCTTTGCCGTGGCCGCCGCTTCCCTCAATGCCATTTCGCTGGCCGCGCCCATCCTCGTCTCCGCGCTGATCCTTGCCGCGGTGAACGCCCTTGGCTATGCCGCAGGCTTCGGCCTTGCCCCCGCGGCGTGGAGCCTCTACACCGCCCTTTGCGGCGTGCGCTGCGCCCTCTTCCTTGGCTCGGCCTCTGTGCTGGGGGAAGGCGTTCACGCCGCCACCGCCGGCCTTGGCGGGGAGTATCTCCTGCTCTCCGCGCTGGCACTCATTTACTGGTGCGCGCGGGAATACCGCCGCCGCAACTCCCGCCGCACGCGCCGCTGTGCGGCATGAAAAAAAGGGCAGGTATCCTTTGGGATACCTGCTCTTTTGTGTTTGATCCGACACGGTTCGACCTTATTCGCCGAATTCCTTGCAGACTTCCTCCGCGATGCGGATGAATTCCTCGGTGGTGTGGCTGCAGTAGCGGCCTGCCTTGCGGCCGATATACAGCGTGCGCCGCGCACGCTGGCTGTTGAGCTTATAAAAGACCACGGAGCCATCGTCCATGCCGCTGCGCACCAGCGTGTCGGTGACGAAGGCCACGCCCAGACCCGCGCGGGCGGCGTTGTAGGAGGTCATCTGCTGGTCGAGATAGATGACATTTTTGGGCTCGAAGCCTGTTTCCAGAAAGATGCTCCGCGCCCGCTCGTACATATCGTTGCCCCGCTTGAGAAGCAAAAAGGTTTCTCCGCTCAGGTCCCGAAGGGCTACACGGGGGCAGTCGGCCTTAAGGTGCTTATGGGCCTTCACATCCTCGGCGGTAAGGCAGCTTTCGGTGAGGCGGGCGTTGCAGGCGGCCTCGCTGGGCACTGCCAGAAGGATATTTTCCTGCAAAATGGGGGAGCTTACATACTCATCGTCGGTAAAGTTATAGTCCAGCAGCAGATCGATCTCGCCCAGGAGCAGCTTTTCCCGCAGCGTGGCGCTGGGCGCTTCGTTGAGCTCGAGACGGATGCCGGGATAGCGGCGGGAGAACTCACGGACGATGCGGGGCAGCAGGAAGAAGGAGACGAGTGTGGCCGCGGAAACGGAGAGATACCCCGTTTTGGACTGCTCGAGATCGTTGAGCTCGTAGACAAAGTCCTTTTGCACGCAGTAGATCTTCTCCACGGCCTTGATGTAGGCCTTGCCCGCGTCGGTAAGGGAGATGGGGGTGGAGGCGCGGTCAAAAAGCTCGGTGCCGATCTTCTGCTCCGTCTTTTTGATGGCGGCGGAGAGGGCGGGCTGGGAAACATAGAGATTCTTGGCCGCCACGGTGAAGCTTTTTTCCTTATAGACCTCGTAAACATAATCCATGCTGCGGAACATAGGGTGACCTCCTGCGTTGGGGACGCATAACTTTTTTGTATGGGTTGGCGGAATTTCTCCGCAGCTTGATTATACGCTCCCTGCCGCGGATTGCAAGGGGGGAAGAGGGGAAATTTGAAATTTTTGCGGGGGAGGGGGTTTGCCCGCCGCAGCGGGCCCTACTTTTTTCAAGAGCGAAAAAAGTAAGCAAAAACGCCCTTTGCCCGTCGACATCCGCTCCGCTCCTGTCTCAAGGGCATTTTATTTTTCTTTTTGTTTTTTGCATCGGCGTGTTCCAACCTGAATCGGCTCTCTTCTCACCCACTGCCGTTGGTGCGGCAGGTGTCGGACGCCTTTTCTCCTTGCTCCGTCACGCCGACTTGCGCTGGAATCAATGCCCTCCCGCATGGGGGAAAGACTCCGCTTCCCATGGG
>JAFQLA010000010.1 GCA_017396725.1 Oscillospiraceae bacterium | reverse complement strand
TTCCGCAAGAAGCCTATGACTTCTTGCGGAATTTTCGCCTGCCAGGAGTGCCTGCTCCTCTTGCAGGTATTCTTATTTTGCAACAGGCCCTTTTGCGGTAAAAGGATCATTTCCCGCAGCGCTCTTTCAGCTCCCGGGCGGTGACGGCGTAACCCTGCTCCGCCCAGGTATCCTTGGGAATGGCGGGACAGGTTTCGCCCCGTCGGGCGTAGATCGCGGCGATCACCGTTTCCAGCAGGCGGGGATTTTTGGCAAGAATGGGGCCGGTGAGGTGGGAACCGATGACGTTTTTATACAGGAAACCTTCGGCATCGCCCTTTCCTTCGTTTCCGTAGCCAAGGGCCGTGGCAGAGAGGAACGGCGTTTCCACACCGGTGAGGATGGAGCTCTTGTTCATAAAGCCGACGACAGCATCTTCGTAAAGAGGGGTGGAACCGTAGACATCCTCCACGATGCGTTTGACCTGCTGCTTTGCGGTGAAGCCGCCAAGGCCGATGCCGGAATACTCTCTTCCCTGCTCGTCGAAAATGGTCTTGCCCAGCAGCTCCATGGCAGTGCCGCAAAAGAGCATGGGCGTGCCGTTTTCCGCGGCCTGCTTCACATCGGCACCGTGGCGGATGAAGTCCTCCAGCGCGAACTTCTGACGCTTTTCCGTGCCGGCACCCATAAAGAGGAAATCGGCATCCTCAATGTTTGCTTCGTCTCCCATCTCTACATAAGTGGTGATGACGGTGTTGCCCATCTTCTCCAGCGTGCGGGCAAGGACAGAGAGGTTGGCGTAGCTGCCGTAGAGGCTCATGAGGTCGGGGTAAAAATGGATCAGATTCACTTCCATGCTCATGCCTCCTTTTCCGTCAGCGCCAGCAGCTTATCCCGGTCGGAGAAGCAGGTGACGACATATACTTCCTCGCTGCCCTCCGCCTTCAGGCTTTCGGCAGCGTCGGCAATGGCGGGGATGACCTGCCACTTGCCCTCATCCAGTCCGGAGTAGGCAAAGCGCTGGGCAAGGTCGTTGCAGTACTGGCCGGAGAGGATCACACGCTTGACGTGAGGGGCGGACAGCTGATCGAAGTCGATATCCCAGAGCCAGCTGGTTTCACTGGTGAAATACTTGCGGCTCACCGCGTCCACGATGACGAGAACGGAGCACTCGGCCTTGGTGGAGGCGATGTAGCGCAGGTTCGTGTCGTAGGCGATGGAGTTTTCGTGCTTGGAGGTGAGAAGCGTGCCGTGATGACTGCCCAGACGGAAGGTCTGCATACGGCCGTTTTTCAAAACGTAGTTGCTGATAACGCCTTCGGCAACGCTGCCGTCAATGCCTACCCGGCAGCAGACGGCGTAGGCCGCCAGAATGTTGTACACATTGTAGATGCTGCGGAAAGCAAGGGAGATGGTGTAGGTATCGTCCAGCGTCAGGGTGCCGTTTTCAAGATCCACCGCGGTGGCGGTGAAATCGGTGCGGTGCTTGCCGTGGCCGCACTTGGGGCACAGATATGCGCCGATATGGTTATAGTGGACATAGGCATAGTCCATCCGAGCACCGCAAAGGGGGCAATGAGCACCGTCGTGATAGACACCGGTGGGCTCGTCGGTAGAGATGGAGCATTTATCAAGGCCGAACCACTGCACCTTTTCCTGACCCTTTGCAAAGCAGGAGGAGAGGGGATCGTCGGCGTTCAGAATCAGCTCCGTCTCGGGATGGATGGCAGGGGCGATGGCGTCATACACGCTTTCGGGATGGCCGTTGCGGGTCATCTGATCGCGGTAGAGGTTGGTGATGACAAAATGCGTGGGATGGAAGAAGCGGAAGCTCTGCACGGCATAGCGCTCGTCAGACTCGATGAGGAGCACATCGGCCTTCACCTTACCGGAGAGGGTGGCGTTGTTCAGCACCAGCGTGGTCACACCCTCGATCTGGTTGGAGCCCTCCTCATTATAGACCACCTGCCTGCCGCCCTTGCGGAGAATGGCGGCGATCATCTCCACCGTGGAGGTCTTGCCGTTGGAACCGGTGACGGCGATGATGTGGGGTGGAAGCTCTACACGCTTCAAAATGTCGGGGCAGATCTTCAGG
>JAFQLA010000262.1 GCA_017396725.1 Oscillospiraceae bacterium | reverse complement strand
ATGGTGCTGGCGCTGGGTATGGAGCATTCCCGTCAGGCAACGGAGGCACAGGCCGCTGTTACGGAAATGACCAACACGCTCCTTAAGAAGAACGCCGAAGCGCTGAAGATGGGTACTATCGCCACCGCCAAGGAAGCCGAGCGCAGCGTGGTGAGTATCGAAACCTTGAAGGAGACCAACCAAAAGCTTATCGAAACGCTGGACGAGGTCATGACCATCCAGCGCGAAGGCGCCGCCAAGCGCAGAGAAGCCGAAGCCGAGCTGGGCCGCATCGAAGGCGAGCTGAAGGCAAAGCTGATGGAACTTCGCTCTTAAAGCACAAAAAAAGAAGGGTTAAGCAACTTGCTTAACCCTTCTTTTTTATGTTCAGGGGATATCTTCCACGGCGGTGAGATCTGCCACTTCTTTCAGCGTCCATGCGTTTTGCGTGAGATCCGCTTCAAGCACCACATCGATGGGGATGGAGAGGTACATGTCGTTGCCGTAGGCAAAATAAGCGCTGATGATGCCGATGACCTCGCCGAATTCATTGAGCAGCGGCGCGCCGCTGCTGCCGCGGGAGATGGGGGCGGTGGTCTGGATCATGGGGATGGCAAGGCTTTCCGCTTCCTGCGCGCGGTTGGAAACGATGCCGTTGGTAACGGAGAACTGCAAAGAGAGGGCGTGGCTTACAGTAAAGCAGGGATCGCCGTTATAAACCGTATCCACAGACGCGGTTTCAAGATATGGGAAGGCAGCGGTGGTGACGCCGTCAAGGGAGGTGGTGGAGACCTTCAAAACCGCGGTGTCGCTTTCAATATCGTAGTAAAGCACTTTTTCCACAGGGAATCTTTCGCCGCTGGCGATCTCCACATCCGCGCCGATGACGCCGGCAATGGAGTGGTAGCAGGTGACGGCAATACCGTCAGCGGAGATGAAGAAGCCGCTGGAACGGCTGCTGGGGGTCTTGGTGGCCACCTCTTCGCTATTGACATAGCAATGCATCAAAAAGAGAGGAGCGGAGCAGCGGTCGGAAATCTCGCGGGCGGTGAGGCGGCTCTTTTCGCTAAGGCCCAGCGCGTTGGCTACGGCCTTTTCCACGGTGCCTTCCTCGATCAAAAGGGAGATGAGAGTGCGGTCTTCACCCTTGAGGGGCGCGGTCAGCGCGCCAAGAGTGGCTTCACACATATCTCCGCGGGTAAAAGCGGGGTCGTTTGCCGTGGGCGCGATACCCAGGCGGTAGGCAAAGAGAGCGGCGGTGGCGATGGAGAAATCGCCCTCGGCGTCACTGTAGCCTAAAAGGCGGAGCAAAAAGGCATAATACGCGTTGGCGGTAATGAGGCGGGAGGAATCGAAGGTGGTGGCGTCCACACCACGGGCAAGGCCCTTTTCATAGGCGAATCCCACATAACCCTCCGCCCAGGCGGGGATATCGGTAAAGGGATGGGAATAGTCTTCGGCTTTTGCCCCTTCGCCGCCGCAAAGGCGGGAGACCATCACCATGGCGTGGAGCCTTGTGGGGCGGGCATCGAGGTCGTAACCGGAGGCGTTGCCCTTGAAGAGCCCCAGCGTATAGAGGGTGTCGGCGGCGAGAGTCTGGGAGGATGTGGCCGCCAGCGCCGCGGGAGCGAGGCTCACCATCAGGGCGATGGCACAAAGCAGGGAAAGAATGCGTTTTTTCATGGAGCACCTCCGGGAAAAGATTACACCTCAGTTTACCATGAACGCTATGAAATGGCAATTGCTTTGCAGGAGTCGGAGAGGTGGGACTTTACAAAAATTTTTCTTGACAATTTTCCTCCCGCGGGAAAAAATAGTTTTGTGTACTGAATATGAAAAAGACAATCGCACGCTCCACGGGGGAGCGCGCAAAGGAGGTAATTATGATCACTTTTGAAGATATCCGCAGAAATGAGGCGGTGAACACCTACATCAAAAAGGCGGATGAATCCTTGCTGGCACTTGGCTTTACCGAGCATAGCTTTGCCCATGTGAGTATGGTGGCGGCAGGCTGCAAATATATTCTCGAAACCATGGGCTACCCTGCGCGGCTCACGGAGCTGGCGCGGATCGCTGCCTATCTCCACGATATCGGCAACCTCGTCAACCGTGTGGATCACTCCCAGAGCGGCGCGGTGATGGCCTTCCGCATTCTCGATAAGCTGGGCATGGATCCTGAGGAGATCTCCGAGATCGTCACCGCCATCGGCAACCACGATGAAGGCACCGGCAAGCCCGTGAGCCCCATGGCGGCCGCGCTGATCCTTGCGGACAAATCCGATGTGCGCCGCAGCCGCGTGCGTGCCGACGGAACGGATTTTGATATCCACGACCGCGTGAACTATTCGGTGCAGAAATCGGAACTGAAGATCGATGAAAACCGCACCGAGATCACGCTCAATCTGAGTATCGATACCCATTACGGCTCCGTTATGGACTATTTTGAGATCTTTATGGAGCGCATGGTACTCTGCCGCAAGGCAGCGGAGGAGCTGGGACTGCAGTTCCGCCTTGTTATCAATGACCAGCAGCTGGTATGAGGCTTGTCTTGCGAGGCATACTGTGATATATTGAAAAGCAGCAAAGAAACAGGAGCGGCAGAAGAATGGAACAGAAGCGAATCCTGTCGGTGCAGGATATTTCCTGCCTTGGCAAGTGCGCCAATACGGTGGCGCTGCCTGTGCTCAGCGCATTGGGACATGAATGTGTTATTTTGCCCACGGCACTGCTGAGCACCCATACCGGCGGCTTTACAGACTATACTTTTTTGGATCTCACCGAAGAGATGAAAAGGATCATCAGCCATTGGCGCAAGATCCGCCTGAAATTTGACGGGCTCCTTACCGGCTATTTCGGAAGTGTCGAGCAGCTGGATATCGTGGCGGAATATGTGGCGCGTGATCAGCAGGGCATTTTCCGCTTTGTGGATCCCGTCATCGGCGATAACGGTACCCTCTACAGCATTTACGACGAGAGCTTTGCCTCCCATATGCGCAAGTTCTGCGTCGGCGCCGATGTGGTGACTCCCAACCTTACGGAAGCTGCCCTTGTGACGGGTCTTCCTTTCTATGGGAACCATTTTGATGAGGTATGGATCCGCGAGGTCATTGCCGCTTTCCGGGAACTGGGCGTCAAAAAAACGGTGCTCACCGGCGTTCGTTACGGCGATGACCGCATCGGTCTTTTTGCCGTGGATAACGAAACCGGGGAAGAGGGCAGATTTTCCACGCCCTATGTGGATGCCTACCTTCCCGGCACGGGGGATGTGCTGGCCTCCTCTCTTTGCGCTTACATGATGGCCCGGGAACCCTTCCTTGCCGCCGCGGAAAAAGCGTTGGATTTTACCTATGCATCCATTCAGGATACCATCGGCTCCAACAAGCTGTACGGATTGAATTTTGAACCTCATCTGAGAAGCCTTTGATGGGGAGAAGGGAGAAAACTATGCAGGAAAAGAGACTTTACAAAGTAGAGCAGGGCAAAATGCTGGACGGCGTCTGCGCAGGCGTTGCCGAGTATCTGAATGTGGATCCCACCGTGATCCGCCTTGCATGGGTGGTTTTTACCGCGCTGGGCGGCGCGGGCATTCTTGCCTATATCGTTTGCGCCATTATTTTCCCCAGAAAGCCCGAAGGGTATTAAGAAAGAATAAAAAAGCAGTCGCCTCAGGCGACTGCTTTTTTATTGCCACGGAAGGAATATGACAGTAAGGATGGCCAGAGCGGCGGAAAGGATGGCCTGGATGGCCTTGCCTTTGAAATAATGCCGCAGGGAAAGATCCGTGTCGCAAAGGAGGGCCAGAGTCTGGGCGTGGACGCTGAGTCCGCCCCAGCCGATCAGTGCCGCCGCTGCGATAAAGCCTGCTTTTGTCGGCTGCAGGGAGCAGATACCGTTGAAAAGCTCTGCAAAGCCGATAAGAAGCCCGCTTTGGGTGAAGCTTCGCAGCGGGCGCAGCAGCACGGTGAAAAACACCACGAAGCTGCACACGCTGAGCATGGAGGAAAAGGCTGCCTGCACGGCGGCGACAAAGGCGGAGACAAGGTCCGGCTTTTTCTCCATCGCTTTGTGCGGCATCTTGCGGGGCAGGCTTTTCCCGCGGAAGAAGAGCCCTGCGCAAAGGGCGGAGAGCACATGGATGAGGTAGAGGAGAAGTCCCGCTTTCCGGCTTTCGAGAACGGTGGAGCCTGCCACGGAGAGGATAAAGGCGGGGCCGCAGTTGTTGCAAAAACCAAGGAGCCGCTCCGCCTCTTCCTTAGAGCAGCTTCCCTCCTGATAAAGAGAAAGCAGCGTTCTTGCTCCCACGGGGTACCCGCCCAGAAAGCCGAGGAGCAGAGCCGGGGCGCACCGTCCGTCCAGACGGTACAAAACGCGCATGGGGCGCTCCAGCACGCGGGATGACAGTTCGGCAAACCCAAGGGAGATCAGCAGCGTGGAGAGGACGAAGAAAGGGAAGAGAGAAGGAAAGATGGTGCGGTAGCAGAGAGTGAGGCCGTCCTGCACCGCAAGGGAGACCTGCGGAGAAAAGTATAAAAGCGCCAAAAGCGCGATCCCCAGCGCGCCAAAGGGTAAAAGCCGCAGGAGTTTCTTTTCTTTCATATATATCACCGCCCCTATTCTATGCCTTTGCCGGCGGCGCCATGTGCGGACACGCAAGTTTTTCTTTTCCGCGGCATAAGGTTTGCCGAAAGGGGGATGAGCGAATGGCGAAAAAGGAAATACTTCTCCATGTGGCGGAGCTTTTCGACCTGCCAAGCGATCTTGCGGCGGGACTTCCGCACATGGAGCTTCTGGGGAATCGGGAGTTTTTTATGGAGCGGCACAGCGGCATCCTCTCCTACGCCGATACGGAGATACTGCTTGGCGCAGGCGCTATGCAGGTGCGGGTACAGGGGAGAGAGCTGCGCCTTCTTGCCATGACAGAGCAGGAGATCCGCCTTGGCGGGCATATTACAGATGTTTCGTTTCTGATGTGAAAAGAGGGATATGATGCTGCAAAAAACACTTCATTTCGCTGTGGGCACGGTGACGGTGCGGGTGCGATCCCCTTATCCTGAACGGTTTTTGAATCTCTGCAGCGCCCACGGCATTCGCTTCTGGGATCTCAAATGGGTCTCGGAGCAGGAGTTTACGCTGTGCCTCACCCGCGGAGATTATAAGCGCTTGCGGGGTCTCACGGGAAAGCTGGAGTGCACCTATCGGGCGGAAAAACGAAAAGGCTTTGTGTTTTTCGCCAATCGGTTCCGCCGCCGCAAGGTGCTTTTGGCAGGCCTTGCCGCGGTGCTGCTTTCCACGGTGATGGGCTCTTTTTTTGTGTGGGATTTTGTGGTGGAAGGCAATGAAACGGTGGCGGAGGAGGAGATATTGCGGGCGCTGGAGGAGTGCGGCGTTTCTTACGGTACCTTTGGCCTTGCCATCGATTCGCAGATGCTGCGAAACAAAATGCTTTTAAAGCTCCCTGAGCTCAGCTATCTTGCGGTGAATGTTTCCGGTTCACGGGCCTATGTGCAGGTGCGGGAGCGGGTGGCGGTGCCTGAGATCGTGGATCAGGAGACGGCGCGGAATGTGGTGGCGGCTAAAAGCGGCCTTGTGACAAAAGTGCAGGCTATGGCGGGACAGGCGGCGGTGCTGCCGGGGACTACGGTGGAAAAAGGAGATATCCTTATCTCGGGCATAGCCGATACCGATACCGTGGGCGCGCGGATCCTTGCGGGGATGGGCAGCGTGACGGCCCGCACATGGTATACCTTCACCGCGCCCATTGCCAAAGCGGCAATGCAAAAGCAGTTTTTGGAGGAGGAGACCCGCTTTTCCTTGGTTTTCGGGCGAAAAAGGATAAATTTCTATTCAAATAACAGTAGCATTGAAGTCCTTGCGTATGATACAATAAGCAGTAGAATGCGGTGGATTGTGCCCGGCGGCATTGCGCTGCCCGTAGTGTGGGTGCGCGAGGCGCGGCGGAGCTATTCACCCGCGGAAAAAGAACTCCCGGCAGGGGAGGCGCAGAAACTGGGTGAGGAGATCCTCACGGAGTATCTCATGACCCAACTTGCGCCCGGAGGCAAGGTGGTATCCACCCTTACCTCTGTGCGGGAGGAAACGGACAGATATTTGGTGACCCTTTCGGCAGAGTGCCTGGAGGAGATCGGCCGAAGCGAAGAGATATTGCATAGCTTGGAGGAGTAAATTCATGGAGCAGCGCATCAGCATTGAGAGAATGGAGCAGGCCATCAATATTTTCGGTTCTTTTGATGAGAATATCCGTT